>NZ_DATKFP010000301.1:0-34532 GCF_035511395.1 Sphingobium sp. | reverse complement strand
CGGGGACGCGACATAGCGAGCGTTGTCGAGGACGCGCAGGCCAGTATCGCCGAGCAGGTCCGCCTGCCCGCCGGCAGCTATCTCGAATGGGGCGGCCAGTTCGAAAATCTCGCCTCCGCGCGGGAGCGGTTGCAACTGGTGATCCCGGCGTGCTTCATCCTGATCCTGCTGCTGCTCTATGGTGCGCTGGGATCGGTGCGCGATGCCGTGATCGTGTTCACCGGGGTACCGCTGGCGCTGGTCGGCGGCGTATTGGCGCTGTTTCTGCGGGGCATGGATTTCTCCATTTCCGCAGCGGTCGGTTTCATCGCACTGTCGGGCATCGCCGTCCTCAACGGACTCGTCATGGTTTCGTCGATCCACGACCTGATGGGCAACGGCGTGGATCGGGTCGAGGCCGCGCGCAGAGGCGCGATCCTACGTTTGCGCCCGGTGGTGATGACCGCGCTGGTTGCGAGTCTGGGCTTCGTGCCGATGGCGCTAGGTACCGGTGCCGGGGCGGAGGTGCAGAAACCGCTGGCCACGGTGGTCATCGGCGGCCTGATCTCGGCGACGATGTTGACCCTGTTCCTGTTGCCTACCCTCTATGCCCGCTACGGCAGCACGCCAGGATCAAGGGAATAGGTAGAGACCCATCAACGCTGCTGCTGCCCCAGACCTGTCGCGGCCCAATATATCCCTCCCATCAGATGGGAAAGATATTGCGGGTCGCGATACATCTCCACGTTATGGCCCAGTGTCGTCACGAATACCCGGCCTTTCTCGTAGCCGTGATACCAAGCGACCGGATGTTCACGGCCCATCGGCCTGGACACCTGTCCCGGCCAGATCTTCGTCGGATCGTAGCTGCTCTCATCAACATTGAGCACAGGATTGATACGGACATTATAGGGATTGGAAAGCACATAATATTCGTCGCTCCATATCCATCGATCCGGCACCCCGAAAGTCGCGGGGAACCCCTTGTCCGTCACCGTCACGACGCCGGTCTGCAACATCGGATGGATCACGAAGCTGCGGCCCACCATCTTCTCATACCAGACCCAGTCATTGGGTGGTGTGATTGCCGCGCGATGCACGACGATCGCGTTACCGCCTGCCCGCATATAATCTTCGAACCGCTTGCGCTGAGCCGGGTTCAGCTCTTCACCTGGCGTATTCAGGAACATCACCGCCGCATATTGACTAAGATCTCCATTGAAGACGTCCGCCCGGTTCGCCCAGGTAAACTCGAACGCATGCAATTTGGCCAGCCGCTCCAGACTATCCCGCGCGACCGGAATATATTCATAATGATATTTGTTAGGGATGGACAGGACCAGCAACTTGTACTGGCTCTGCGCCAGCGCAACCGGCGCGACGATCAGCGCCAGCAATATGGTGAGCATACGGACCACGCGCTTCATCCCCATCTCCCCAACTTCGACTGCGCCTGCGCCTGCGATCGCCATTGTAGCGACCGCAGGCGCGCAACCTTATCTGCGCTGCGTCGCGCTGGCGTCCCGTGCCGCGCGGAATTCGCTGTCGGTCGACCAGTTCGGCCAGGCATGACCATCGGCAATCCGACGCCCGACATTGTAGAGCAGGGTCAGGTCGCCGGCCCAACTGCTCGTATCCCAGCTGTCGTCATATTGGTCAGCCGGCTGGTGATAGCGGTCGCGGGTATAGATGTCGCCCAGTTCCTTGCCGCGCGCAGCACCGCCATTGACCAGTTCGCGCCCCGGATTGAAGGAGATCGCGGGAACGCCACGTTTGGCCATCGGGAAATGATCCGACCGGTAGAAGCTGCCCGCCTCCGGCCGCGCGTCAGGCGTGTAATGCCGCTGCAGCTTCTCGCCTTCCTCGGTCAGCATCGTCAACAGGTCCAGTTTCGCGGCACCCGAAATGCTGAAGTTGGTTGTCTTCTCGACCCCGAACGGCCCGTCCATGTTGACGACGCCCGCCGTCGTCGCCAACGGACGCAGCGGATTGTCGGCGTAATATTCGGAACCGAGCAGCCCCTTTTCCTCGGCCGTCACTGCCAGGAACAATATGCTGCGTTCGGGCTTCGGCCCCTTGGCATAAGCGCGAGCCAGTTCCAGCAGCGCCGCGGTCCCCGACGCATTGTCGCGCGCACCATTATAGATGGTGTCGCCCTTCGCATCCGGTGCACCGATACCCAGATGGTCCCAATGCGCCGAATAAATCACGGTTTCATCGGGATATTTGCTGCCCTGCACCAGCCCTGCGACATTGTGCGAGGTGATGATCTCTGACTTCACGGCATAATCAGCGCTCATGGTTGCCTTGAGCGGAATGGGCTTGAAGTCCTTCTTGCGCGCGGCTGCCTTGGCGGCCTCGAAATCCACGCCCGTCGCGGCCAGCAACCTGGCGGCCAGATCTTTCTGGATCCAGCCTTCCATCTGGGTATGCGCTGCCTTGGGATCAGCGCGGACGATGTCGAACATGGTGTTGGTGTTGCTGTTCTTGACCGTGGCCCAGCCATAGGAAGCGGGCTCGCTCTCATGCACGACCAGCACGCCGGCCGCACCCTGCCGCGCCGCTTCTTCATACTTGTAGGTCCAGCGGCCATAATAGGTCATCAGCTTGCCGCCGAAATCGCCCTCACCGCCCTCGAAATCCGGATCGTTGACCAGCACGACCATGATCTTGCCCTTGAGATCGACGCCCTTGAAGTCGTCCCATCCCCGTTCGGGCGCCTTGACGCCATAGCCCACGAAAACCAGCGGCAAGTCGGCGAAATTGACCGACGATTGGCCCGTCTCTGCCGCGCGTACCGCAATCTCGCTACCCTGCGCCAGAGGCTGCGCCACGCCGCCGACCGTCATCGACAGGCTCGGCGTGCCGGTAATGTTCGACATGCGCAACGGTACATCCTGGAGCCAACTGCCCTTGTTACCCGCAGGTTTGAGACCCGCCGCCTTCATCTGCGCGGAGATATAGTCGATCGTCTTGACTTCGGCGCGTGTCGCGGGACCACGTCCCTCAAACTCGTCGCTTGCCAGCGTCTTGATGTCGGTCACGACCCGTTGGACGTCGAACTGCGGCGCATCGCCCGGCGCTACCGTCGCAAGAGCAGAGGTCGACAGTAATGTGGCGCAGGCCAACAAACGCAGCATCTTGAAACTGGGGGACATATTGCAACTCCGGTGGATCGGCATGGCGCATTTCTGGCGCATCTCTTGCGCCATGTCGATACATGTCCGGACAGACCCTATCGTCTTATGGCGCTGGACACCGAAAATTTCCACTAAATTGGCCAACAACCCTGCCGCATGGCGCCAGTCTCCGGGATCCAAACATAGCGGAAGGATTGCTGACATGGCAATCAATGCCAGCGACGGCGAATTACCGGTCCTGGAAAGAAGCTTCACCAAAACTCCTGCCGACATCGGAAATGGATATGCTCCAATGGCGTCGGGTAGCGATTACTGTAATCCCCAAGTCCTTGCCGGCAAAATCAACCCGCCGTCGACACTATCGCCGCAACTGACCCCGTCACCCTTCGGTCCTGCAAGCCTGAAGGCGAAATCAACATCATAGCCGGTCGAGCCGGCGTCCGCCGCTATAGCGATGAAATTGCAACCGTACCGTGGATGACAAACTGCGTCATGCAATTGGGAAAGGTATACAGCTACCTCAAATTGTGAATATTCTTCCCAAATATATCCGATAAATTTTATGGAAAACCTTCCTAATTTCGAAATTTGCAATTTATCATAATGAATTAATCCAGACATTGTCCGTTATTTTAATTATCATTCAATATCTTTATGAGATCAAGCACATCGGATTCAACACCTGCTGTTCGGATAGGAGACGATGGCTCAGCCATGTGAAAATTTTTCACGCCAACCATAAAGCTACTGAAAAGGGCAGCATCCGTTTCCGATGCCGGCCTTCCAACCAGTCCGGGAAGAACATATTGGCTGGATCTACCGCGCATGTAGCGAAGCTGAGCACCAAAAGGCCGCAATCCCTGATCACGCACGCAAGCCATCAGCAGTTCGTCATGTCCCCGCAGCTTTTCCATGTCGCCGACCGTTCCCCATGCGATCGCAGCGATCATGTCAGCGCGGTCCATGGAAGGCGGGCGCACCCATATGTCCACACCATCCGGCGCCATCCGCTGGTAAAGAGCTTCAAATGCAGCATTCATAAGGTCGGATCGCGACCGCAATTTGTTGGAAACCGAGCCGAGCGACAGATTGGCGGCATCCGCAAGCGCCCGATGGGTCAGGCCTGAAGGGCCGTTCCTGCTGATCAGATCGGCCGCCGCTTCGGACAGCCGACGTACAATGGGATCACGGTCCGCAAGCGGCGGCAATATTTTCTGCGCCTCCGCACGGGCATGATCCCTCCAGGGACTCGCAGGCGCCAAGCGCCCTTCCATCCAAGCCTGCCATCCGGCGCAGCTTTCCGCAAGCGCGGCCCGATCGAGCAAGCGTCGCCATTCCAGGAGGTGAAAAGAGCTTTCGCCTTCAAAAAAGCGTGACACGGCAGTGACAGCGACTGATTCCTCTATTCGGGCACACAGGTTGGACCAAAACTCCTCCCAGAGGCGCTGCCATCTTGCAGCCAGCGGACGATATATTTCATTGCGAGAAGCGGAAAGCCTGCATTCGTGCCAAGCTATGGCCGCCTTCCTCTGGTCCCTTGCCCAATCGTCAATCAGTCCCGCCAGTAGCGGACCGAGGTGTCGCGGGATTGCTGTATGCGCCGAAAGATCGTCCAGTCGTTCCGCGCACCATTGCTCAGCCCAATGTAGCGCCCTTTCATGCGCCACATAGAATAATTGTTCCATGTTTCCAAAATGATGATAGATGGACGACACTGCCACACCGGCAGACTGACTGAGCGCACGAGCGGAAAGTTTGCCGCTTTCAAAGCCTGTCCAGCTCGACAGACAGGTTTCAATCAGAACGTCGCGAGAATTCATAGAAATTTGCGCTGGCCAACAAGTCACAATTTTTGCGTGATCCATTCATGGCGGGTCAGCTGCTTTTATACAAGCAACATGACCATGTGGTCGGATCGTTCCAGAGAAGCGCCTTATACGACCGCCAACCAACAATCGCAGCCGCTCGATTGTCAGCACTGTTGCCTGAATCGCTATCTCGATATACTCATACAAATATGTTGCAACAGACATTCATTGCGGTCGACTGGGGCACGACCAATCGCCGCGTGTACAGGATTGAGCATGGCGTCGTCATCGAAACCGAGCGGGATTCGCTCGGGGTGACTGCGGTGCCATCTGGCGGCTTTGCAGAGGAAGTCGCAACGCTGCGCGCCCGCCATGACGGCGCCCCGGTGGTGCTGGCCGGCATGGTCGGTTCCAATCGCGGCTGGCTGGATGCGGGCTATGTCCGCACCCCCGCTACGCTGGAGGCGCTCGCTGCTGCGGTGGTCAAACCGATTGACGGCGTATACATCATTCCCGGCGTGGCTCATGTTGCGCAAGGGCATGGCGATGTGATGCGGGGTGAGGAAGTGCAGCTTTTGGGCGCTCTCGCCGCCGGCATGGCCCCGGCCGACGCACTGCTGTGCCAGCCGGGAACTCACTGCAAATGGGCGTGGATGAAGGACGGCACATTGTCCAGCTTCGTGACCGCCATGACCGGCGAAATGTTCGCGATGCTCAGGAACCACGCCCTGATCGGGCAGGAAATGACTGGCGAAGTGACGCCCGGCGACGCCTTTGCCCAAGGTGTGCGAGAAGGCGCCCGTGGCGATCTGCTGGCTTCGCTTTTCGGCGTGCGGCCCGCCAGCCTGCTGGATCTTCGCGATCGTGCGGACGCTGCGTCTTTCGTCAGCGGCTTGCTGATCGGCGCCGACTGCTCCGCCCATGCCGGGACGGGCGAGGTCCATCTGCTTGCCGATCCGGCACTGGGCGCTCTTTACAGCCGCGCGATTACTGAACTGGGCGGCACGCCGTTGCTGGTCGATAGCCATGCGGCCTTCGTTGCCGGCGTAACCCGCTTTTGGGAGTATTTTTCATGAGTCTTGATTTCGCCACCGCCTTTGCCCATTGCCCGCTGGTAGCAATCCTGCGCGGCATCCGCCCGGTTGAGGTCGAGGCGATCGGTGACGAGTTGGTCGCCGCCGGCTTCACCCTGATCGAAGTACCGATGAATTCGCCCGACCCGCTCGACAGCATCGGTCGTCTGGCGCGCCGATTCAAGGGACAGGCGCTGGTCGGCGCGGGTACCGTTTTGACGACCAAGCAGGTAGCACAGGTTCAGGATGTGGGCGGGCAGCTGGTCATCTCCCCCAACAGCGATCCGGCCGTCATCGCTGCGACGACTCAAGCCGGCATGATTTCTATGCCCGGCTATTTCACGCCGACGGAAGGCTTTGCCGCAATTCAGAATGGCGCCACCGCGCTCAAGCTCTTCCCAGCGGAAGCCGCTACCCCCGCAGTCCTCAAGGCGCAACGCGCGGTTTTTCCGAAGGATCTTCCGGTACTCGTCGTGGGTGGCATCAACCCTGGCAATATGCATCCCTGGGTCGAGGCTGGTGCCAACGGTTTCGGCCTCGGCTCCGCCCTTTACAAGCCCGGCACCACGGCCGCACAGGTCGGTTCCGCTGCCCGCGATTTCATAAGTGGCTGGAAAGCCTTGCAGGCTTGAGAAGAGGCTTGCCCTCATGATGGGGCAGTATCCAACCCAGGAAAACAGCAGCGGCGGCATGCATGCTTCCTATCCGCACGCGGACTCGACCTCGGCCGACTGAACCTATTACGACAACATCGACACCGTCGCTTTTGCGGAACTCGCCTTTCGCTTTGCCAATCGCTGGTCGGCAAAGGGCGTCTTCCCACAAGAGGTTCGGGGAAAATGTGATGCTGCTATATACCTATGGCACGCCCGATCCGGTCACCGGTCTGGGTCCATGGTATGGCCGGTGTCCTATCCATCCGACTATAAGCCATATCTGGGCGATTTCCATGCTTCCGGCCCGGTCAGCCTGTTCGGCCACGAACATAGTCTGGCCTTCGGCCTGTCTACTGCCAAGCGCAATAGCTGGGAATATGAGGGCGTTGTCGGGCAAGCGCCATGGAACTCAAATCGACCGACTACAGCTATGGCATCGATCTCTATTGCAAGGATAGCAACTTCAGCCCCTATGCCGGCCTCCTGGCCGACATGACGGCCATGTCTTGCTCTACGCCAGCCACACCGACATCTATAATCCCCGTCGGACGTCGACGTGAAAAACTCCGCCTCGATCCTGTCAAGGGCACCAGCATCGAGGCCAAGGTGAGGAGCGAATGGCTGAACGGCGAGCTCTGCGCCACGCATCCATCTTCGGGCCAAGCAGAAGGGCCTAGCCGAATTTGCCGGCACATTCGGCGCGGATGGGGCTGGTCCTGCGAATGAAAGTTATTATCGTGGGTTGATACCACGCCCAGGGGATTCGAGTTGGAGCTTGCAGAGCATATTGCCGATAACTGGTCGCTGAATGGCGGCCATACCTGGCTCGGCATCGAAGATCCGGACGGCAAAGACACGCGCACATGGCTGCCGACGCAGACGCTGAAATTGTCCAGCGCCTATGCCGCTCCCGAATTGAACGACCTGAAACTGGGCGCCCAGTTGCGCTGGCAGAATACGATCCGCGCCACTGTCGGCACCTATCGGCAGAAGGGTTATGCATTACTCGAACTGATGGCAGGCATCCGCATCGTCGACCATGTCCGCAACGTGACCAAAACCCGCCATCTCAACAGTCTGATGTGGGGACAGGCCTATTACGGGGAGCCCCGCAATGTGCTGGCGAGGCTGAGCGTGGAGCATTGATGGCATGAAGGCCCGAACGAAGCGACGGCAGGACGGATGGCGCTATCGCGTCAATGTAGCGCTGCGCATACTGGCCGGGACGGCGGGTGCCTATCTGGTCGCTGCGCTGTTAGCGGCCATGTTGGCCCGGACCCTGCCGATGAGCAGAGTGGAAGCGGTGACGAGCGGCACGATGGTCGCTTATCTCGCTGCACCGGCCGTGACCGTCTGGGCCTTTCTGGCACGCGGCCCGTGGCGCGCCCTTGCAGGCGTGGCAACGATGGCCGGTCTGTTAGCGCTGATCGCCTCGCTCGCGGGAGCGCCGGCATGAACAGAGCGACAGGCATGATCCGCGACGGCGCGCGCCAGTGCATGGCCTGGCTGCATGGCTGGACCGGATTGCTGCTCGGCCATATCCTTTTCATTATGTGCTTCACGGGCACGCTTACCGTTTTCAAGCCGGAAATCAGCCGCTGGATGCGTCCGGAAACGGTAGCGACGGCATCGCCCACCGATGCGATTCTCGCTGCGACACACTGGCTGGAACATAATACGACCGGATCGACAGGCTGGTATCTTGCCGCTCCCGACGGACGCGCCAATACGGTGGAGGCGACCTATGACAGCGACGGCAAATATCTGGCGCATGCTCTCGACCCGCGGACCGGCGTGCCGGTCGCGCGCGAAACGCTGGGCGGCGAATTCTTCTATCGCCTCCATTTCGAACTGGAACTGCCCTATCCATGGGGGCGGTTGCTGGCATCACTGGCGGCAATGACGATGCTGGTCGCGCTCGTCACCGGCATCATCGCACACAAGCGTATTTTCAAGGACATCTTCACCTTCCGTCCGTCCAAGCGGCAGCGCAGCTGGCTCGACGGGCATAATGCGCTGGCTGTGCTGGCGATACCCTTCCACATCATGATTACCTTCACCGGACTGCTGACGCTGGCCTCGCTCAACCTGCCTTGGGGCATTACGGCTGCTTATGGCGAAGATGTGATGACCATGTATGCCGACCTCACCCCCGGCTCGTTAACGCGCCCCGCCATCGGAGAGGAGGCGCCGCTCGCCCCGATCGCGCCAATGCTGGCAACGGCGCAGCGCCATTTCGGCAACACGCCGATCGGCCGGGTCTATGTCTTCAATCCCGGCGACAAAGGCGCTGTCGTTACCGTCTATCCGTCCGATGCCGACGCTATCGGTTATATGCCCGGCGAAATCAGTTTCGACGGTGCGAACGGCAAAACGCTTAAGACCTGGACCGAAGCCAGGCCCGGCATCCGCACATATCAGACCGTCTATGGCCTGCACATGGCGCGGTTCGCACCATGGCTTACCCGGTGGCTCTATTTGCTCTGCGGCGCGATGCTGACGCTGGCGATCGCCACGGGCATGATCCTCTGGATCGTCAAGCGTCGCGAACGTACTCCGCTCTCGATCGGCAATCGCATTCTCGAACGGTTGAATGTCGGTGTGTTGACAGGTACCCCTCTTGGTGCCGCAGCCTTCCTGCTGGCCAACCGCCTGCTGCCGCTCGGCGGCGCCGCGCGAGCCGAAACCGAAGTATCGACCGCGCTCTGGACGACAGGTGCCGCCGTGATGATCGGGCTGCTTCTGCCTCCGGCCATGGGCTGGCCGACATTGCTCGGCGCACTCGCCATCGCCTGCCTGTCGACCGCCCTGCTCGGGCCGATCTGGGCCGGCGGGCTACTCATGACGACGATCAACCTGATGCTAGTGACGACTGCGCTCGCATTGCTGCCGGTCATCCGGCGCTTGCTGCGGCCGAAACGAGCGCCCGTTCCAATACGCAGCCGCACGGTGCCGGCATGATCCTCGCCATCGGCCTTCTCTATCTCGGCCTGTTCACGCTTGCGGCCAACATGGACCGCCATCGTCGGACGCTTGCCGGGCCTTGGCACCAGCCTTCGATCGCGCCGGTGCTGGCTCCGCTGGGCTGGTGCCTGATCGCACTCTCCCTGCTGAGCATCGCACGGGTTTGGAATGGCGGCGTTGCACTGGTGAGTTGGTGCGGCTTGCTGCCGCTGATCGGAAGCGTAATCATGCTTGGCCTGACATTTCGCCCGGCATGGTTGAAGCTGGGCCTCGCCATGGCCATGCTGTTCGTCATGACGGGCCTTATCCTGCGGGCCTGAGGTCATTCCTTCATATCGATGGTGGCGATCACGCCGCCTCCTTCCGCGTTGCGCAGCCGTACCGATGCTTCGAAGCTCATGGCCAGCGACCGCACGATGGTCAGGCCGATGCCGGTGCCATGGCGTCCGCCAGGCTGGCCGCTCGCCCCGCGGGTGAAGGGTTCGAACATCTGATCGATCTGATCGGCAGCGATGCCATGACCATGATCGCGTATGTGGACCAGCAGTCGGCCGCCGGCCCGCTCGCAGCCAATTTCCGCACTTCCGCCATATTTGATGGCATTGTCGACCAGATTGGCGATGCACCGCGTAAGGGCATTGGGCTTTACCCGCACCGATCCGCCACAGCCACCCGAAAAGCGTACCGGCTGGCCCAGATCCTGCGCATCCTCGGCCATGCTGGCAAGAAGCGAGTCGACATCGATCACCGACCAGTCCTCGCGCGATTCCGTGCTGCTGGCGAGGTCCAGCCCTTCTCGCACCAGCGTCTGCATCGCCTGGTGGTCGGCTAGCAGACGGTCACGCAATTCGATATTATCGACCAGTTCCAATCGCAGCCGCATCCGGGTGAGCGGCGTCTGGAGGTCGTGGCTGATCGCTGCCAGTAGTTGCGTGCGCTCGGCAAAGCCAGCGCGGGCACGACGCTGCATCAGGTTGAAGGTGGAAAGCGCCGCCCGCACCTCTTCCGGCCCGGTCGCCGGAATTTCCTCCGGATCGAGTGATAGCGAGAATGCCTCGGCAGCACGTTCCAGGCGGCGGAGCGGTTTGGACACGAAGCGCGCAACCAATATCGCCAGACCGGCCGATGCCGCGATAATCACCAGCAGATAAAGAGGGTTGAATACCGTGCTGGGCGGCTTGGCAATGCGCGGGAAGGTGAGCGCCATGGCACGCCGCCGATGGCTGGCATCGGTGTAGCGCACGATCCAGCAATCGGGCCTTGGCGCATCGATCAGACCCGCCGCGCGATCCTTCTTTTCCCGGGGAGGAAAGCAGAGACCAACCGGAACCTGCCCAGCCTCCGGTTGCGATTGCCGGCCGAAACGTTCCTTCAGCGCAGCTTCCAGATCGGCGTCGGGTTCGCTGATCGCGACGCCTTCGGGTGCAGGATAGGCGCCATAGATATTATGCGCGGCCATCATGGTTTCGACCTGTGCAGGATCGCGACGCAGGCGCGCAGCGATATCGACCGCGCTGGCCACCACGCGCTGCCGCCGCACGCGTTCAAAATCATGATGGCGCGCCTGCTCCGCGACCAGCAGGGCAATGATAGCAGCCACCGACATGCCGACGGTCAGGATCAGGAATATCTGCCCTGCCATCGTCCCGAAGAAAGCGCGTATCCGCTGAACCGACCGCTGGATCATGAATAATCGACCCCGCTCGCCAGCACATAGCCTTCGCCACGCACCGTCAGGATCAGTTCGTCACCACCTGCGATCGCAGCCAGCTTCTGACGCAGCCGGCTGACCTGCAAGTCGATCGAACGATCGAAAGCCGCGGTAGCGCGCCTTTCCGGCAGCAGGGTTTCGCGCGCCAACACCACATTTGGTTCCTCGATGAAGCGGTTCAGCAGGCGGAACTCGGCAGACGAGAGCATCACCAGCCGCTCGTCAGGCGCAACCAGCCGGCGTTGCTGCAAATCCAGCCGCCACGGACCGAAATGGGCATAGCGCATCGCTCCGTTACGCGGGACCGGCTCGCTTCGCGACCGGCGGAGCAGGTTGCGGATACGGACCAACAGTTCGCGTGGCTCGAACGGTTTGGTCAGATAATCGTCGGCGCCCAGTTCCAACCCGAGCACCCGGTCGATCGCGCTGCCGCGCGCCGTTACCATGATGATCTGCACATCTGATCCTTCGGCCCGCAATTCCCTGCATAGCGACAGCCCATCACCATCGGGCAGATTGAGATCGAGCACGATCAGATCGACCGGCTCCTCACGGAGGGTCTGACGCAATTCGATCAGGTTGGATGCGGAAAGCAGCCGGTAATTTTCCTGCCGCAACTGACCGACTATCAACTCGCGAATATCCGCGTCATCATCGACCACCAACACCGTGGCCGGCCGGGCAAGGGCAGAGTCAACCATGGCTCCTCCTAGCGTGCCCCACGCAAAAAGTCTGCGTTCCGTTTGCCACGATACAGGCCGATACAAAGCGATACTTCCCGCGACCGCCCGAACCAATCAGAAAACAAGTCCCTCTATGATGTGACAGGCAAAGTCACGATGAGGACGCTGTCGGCCTCCCCTCGGTCGGCACAAAGCGGAGCCCTTGCGATGACCATTCCCGCCTTGATGGCAGGAAAGCCCGATTGGACAGGCCGGATCGACGACGCACATCCCCTACCCCTCCCCCGTGCGTCCGATCCACCGCCTTGCCTCTCCGGGTGGCGTCGCAGGGGCCCGTAATTTCGACATCCAAGGACTGAACGCCGATCCATGCCGACTTCCGCCCATCTTTACAGCCTTCGGGTCGCACCGATTGCCTTGCTCATGCTGCTAGCCGCATGCGGTCAGGAAAAGGCTCCCAAGAAAGGACCGGCGGAAGTCGGCGTGGTTACGCTGACCACCCAGAATGTAACGGTGGCGAGCGAACTGCCCGGCCGTACGGTGTCGACCATGGTGTCGGAAGTACGTCCACAGGTCGCCGGCCTGATCCAGAAGCGTCTTTTCACCGAAGGATCAATGGTCAACGCCGGCCAGCCCCTCTACCAGATCGATCCCCGCCTCTATCGCGCGTCGCGTGACGAAGCGCTCGCGACATTGGCCAGCGCCGAGGCGACGGCCGTTGCTGCCCAGGCAAGAGCGACGCGTTATCGCAGCCTCGGAGAAACCGAAGCCGTCAGCGCCCAGGATCGCGACGATGTGGTCGCTACGGCGCGACAGGCAAAGGCCGCAGTGCAGCAGGCACGCGCCACGCTCCAAACCAGCAGTGTGAACCTGGAGTTCACGCTGGTTCGCGCACCGATCAGCGGGCGGATCGGCCGTACCCTGTTCACCCCTGGCGCGCTGGTGACGGCGAGCCAGACCGATCCGCTCACCACTATCCAGCAGCTCGACCCCATATATGTCGACGTTACTCAATCGAGCGCGCAATTGTTGCAGCTGCGCCGATCGCTGGCGTCAGGCAAGGCGCTGCCCGCCAGCGCCACGATCCGGCTGAAGCTGGACGACGGCACCGACTATCCGCTGGAGGGCCGCATCGAATTTGCCGAACCGATCGTCGACGTGAACAGCGGCACGGTGACGCTGCGCGCACGCTTCCCCAATCCCGACGGGTTGTTGCTGCCCGGCATGTTCGTGCGCGTCGTCGCGCCGCAGTCGGTCGTGCCCGGCGCAATCCTGGCACCCCAGCAGGGCATCACCCGCGACCCCAAGGGCAATGCGACCGCGCTGGTCGTGACGAAGGCGAACAAGGTCGAACGTCGCACCGTGACCGCCGCGCAGGCGATCGGCGACAAATGGCTGATCACATCAGGCCTGAAGGCCGGCGACCGGCTGATCGTGGAAGGCACCGACAAGGTGCAGCCCGACGACGCGGTAAAGCCCGTCGCCGTCGCAGCGGCGAAGTAGGAGTTTTTCCGTGCTGAGCCGCTATTTCATCGACCGGCCCATCTTCGCATGGGTCATCGCCATCGGCATCATGCTGGCGGGCCTTGGTGCCATGCTGTCGCTGCCCATCGCCCAATATCCCGACATCGCGCCGCCGGGCGTGGGCATCAGCGCAACCTATCCCGGCGCATCGGCCGAAACCGTCGAAACCAGCGTTACCCAGGTCATCGAACAGCAGCTGACCGGCATCGACGGCCTCATGTATTTCTCCTCCTCGTCGACGGCGACGGGGCAGTCGCGAATCACTGTCACCTTTGAAAAGGGCACCGATCCGGACACCGCGCAGGTGCAGGTGCAAAACCGCGTGCAGCAGGCGCTCAGCCGACTGCCCAACGCGGTGCAGCAGCAGGGCCTGACCGTCACCAAGCAGCAGACCGACTTCCTGATGCTGGTCGGCCTGTACGACGAAACCGACAATGCCACACAGGCCGACATCGCCGATTATCTGGTCAACAATTTCCAGGATTCGATCGCGCGTATCGATGGTATCGGCGCCACCCAGATTTTCGGTTCGCAATATGCGATGCGCATCTGGCTGGACCCTTATAAGCTGGCAGCGGTCAAGCTGATGCCTTCCGACGTGGAAACCGCAATCCGGGCGCAGAATATCGAAGTGTCGGCCGGTCAGATCGGCGCGGACCCCGCACCCGCCAATCAACAGATTAACGCCACGGTGACGGCGCGGGCACGCCTCCAGACGCCCGACCAGTTCCGCAAGATCATCGTCAAGACGCAGAGCGACGGGTCGATCGTCCATCTTTCCGACGTGGCGCGGGTCGAACTGGGCAACGAAAGCTACACTACTTCGGCACGTCTCAATGGCCATCCTGCATCTGGCATGGCTTTGCAGTTGGCCCCCGGCGCCGATGCGCTCAAGACCGCCGAGCTTGTAAAGGCCAGGGTCGAGGAACTGTCCGCCGGACTGCCCCATGGCTACAAGGTCGTCTATCCGCGCGACACCACGCCGTTCATCAAGTTATCGGTCGAGGAAGTCATCCAGACGCTGATCGAGGCCGTCGTCCTCGTCGTCATCGTGATGTTCGTCTTCCTCCAGAGCTGGCGCGCGACACTGGTGCCGGCAATCGCGGTGCCCGTGGTGCTGCTCGGCACCTTCGGCATCCTCGCCCTGTTTGGCTATTCGATCAACACACTGACCCTGTTCGGCATGGTGCTGTCCATCGGCCTGCTGGTCGACGATGCGATCGTCGTGGTCGAAAATGTGGAGCGCATCATGGAGGAGGAAGGGCTATCCGCCCGCGACGCGACGATGAAGTCGATGGACGAGATCGGCAGCGCGCTGGTCGGCATCGCTCTGGTACTGTCCGCCGTCCTGCTGCCCATGGCCTTTTTCGGCGGGTCCACCGGCGTCATCTACCGCCAATTCTCCATCACAATCGTTTCGTCCATGCTGTTATCAGTCGTGGTCGCGCTGATCCTGTCCCCGGCGCTCTGCGCCACCCTGCTCAAGGGATCGGATCACGAAAAGCGGCACAAGGGGTGGGCCGGCAAGTTCAATCGCTGGTTCGAACGGATGACGGGCAGCTATATCCGCCGGACCGAGCGGGTGATGAGCCGGCGCAAGCTGTTCTGGGCGCTCTATGTCGTGGTGCTGGGAGTGTTGGTGCTGTTGTTCGTGCGCCTCCCGTCCAGCTTTCTGCCGGTCGAGGATCAGGGCCAGGTCATGGTGCAGGTCACTCTTCCCGCCGGCGCCAAGTCCAGTCGTACCAACGCTGCGATCGACCAAGTCCAGAATTATTTCCTGAACGACGAAAAGGACAATGTTTCCTTCGCTTTCATCATGACCGGATTCAGCTTCCAGGGTCAGGGCGAGAATGTCGGCCAGGGCTTCATCAACCTCGCCCCCTGGGACGATCGCAAGGGTGCTACGAACACCGCCGGCGCCATTGCCGGCCGCACGACCAAGCAGTTGGCGGCGATCCGCGACGCAAAGATATTGGCGATGACGCCGCCGGCCATTCGTGGTCTTGGCCAGTCTAACGGCTTCACCTTCGAACTGCTCAACAGCGGCGGCCTCAGCCGCGACCGCTTCCTCGAACTGCGCAACCAGCTTCTGGCTGCCGCAGCGAAGGATCCGGTACTCGCCGGTGTTCGTGCCGCCTCGCTGGAAGACACACCCCAACTGAAAGTCGATGTCGATACCGAAAAGCTCGCCGTACTCGGCTTGACCCAGACCGATGTAGACGATGTCCTCAGTTCCGCCTGGGGCAGCACCTATGTCAACGATTTCGTCGACCGCGGCCGCGTGAAGCGCGTCTACATGCAGGCCGATGCATCCTATCGCGCGCTGCCGAGCGACCTGGACAATTGGATGGTCCGGTCCAGCAGTACGGGCGAGATGGTTCCTTTCTCTGCCTTCGCGACGACCCATTGGACGATGGGGCCGAGCAGCGTATCACGCTTCAACGGCCTTTCCTCCTTCGAGATACAGGGGCAGGCGGCCGACGGCGCCAGTTCGGGCGAGGCCATGGACCGGATGGTCGAGTTACAGAAACAGCTTCCCGCCGGCACCAACTATGCCTGGAGCGGCCTGTCCTATCAGGAGCAGCTGTCGGGCGGACAGGCCCCGCTGCTCTACGGCCTGTCGGTGCTGGTCGTCTTCCTTTGTCTGGCCGCCCTCTATGAAAGCTGGTCGATCCCACTGGCGGTCCTGCTGGTCATTCCACTTGGCCTGATCGGCGCGGTGATTGCCGTGTGGGCGCGCGGGCTGGAGAACAACATCTTCTTCCAGGTTGGTCTTCTGACCACCATGGGCCTGGCCGCGAAGAATGCGATCCTGATCGTCGAGTTCGCGGAACTCGCGCACCGGGAGGGCAAGGATGCGTTCGCATCCGCGCTCGAAGCCGCGCGCCTTCGCTTCCGTCCGATCCTGATGACCTCGCTTGCCTTCATCGCGGGTGTCATTCCCCTTGCCATCGCAACCGGCGCAGGCGCGCAAAGTCGCGTCGCGATCGGCACAGCGGTGATTGGAGGCATGACCACGGCGACGGTGCTGGCCATCTTCTTGGTGCCGCTCTTCTTCCTCACCATCGCCCGCCTTTTCGGCAGCGACGAGAAAAAGGACGCGCCGTCTGCCACCGCGCCCGATGCAGGAGTTCCCGCATGACGCGCGTGCACCTTTTCCTCGGCACCGCGCTGCTGCTCGCCGGCTGCAACATGGCGCCCCATTATGAGCGCCCCGCGCCGCCAGTGCCGCCCACGCTTCCGACAGGCGAAGCTTATGCGCCGCAAGCGGACGCCAAGGCCGGTCTGCCCTGGACCGGGCTAGTGCAAGATGCGAAGCTGAAGACCGTGATCGAGCGAGCGCTCGCGAACAATCGCGACCTGCGTGCCGCGCTCGCCAATGTCCAGTCGGCGCGTGCCCAGTATAAGGTCCAGCGGGCGGCACAGTTACCCACCATCACTGCGGACGCGGCAGCCAGCTTCACGCGGCAGAATGACGCCCGTCAGAACAGCTACAGCGCGGATCTGGGTTTCAGCGCGTTCGAAATCGATCTGTTCGGCCGCGTGCGCAATCTGACGGAATCGGCGCTTCAATCCTATCTGGCCACTGAAGAGGGCGCGCGATCGACCCGCATCACCCTGATCGCCGAAACGGCAACCGCCTATGCGACGCTTGCGGCGGATCAGGAACTGCTCGCGGTTTCGCGCCAGACGCAGGAAAGCGCGCAGCGTACTCTCGATCTCACGCGATCGCTCAATGCCGCCGGACTGGCCGGCAAACTCGATGTGCATCAGGCCGAAACCACGGTGGAGCAGGCCGCATCCGACGTGGCCGCCAACATCACCCAGGTGGCACAGGATCGCAACGCGCTCGACCTGCTCGTCGGCGCGCCGGTCGAGGAAGCGTTGCTTCCCGCCTCGCTCGACGAACTGCTCGCAGGTGTGGCGACAGTGCCGGCCGGGCTGTCATCGGACATTCTGCTACAGCGTCCCGACGTGCTTCAGGCAGAACATCAGTTGAAGGCGACCAATGCGGACATCGGCGCAGCGCGCGCCGCCATGTTTCCGACGATCAGCCTGACATCGGCTATCGGCGTCGCCAGTTCCGCGCTTTCCGCATTGTTCAAAGGCGGAGCCTTTGCCTGGTCGGCCAGCCCATCCGCCAGCCTGCCTATCTTCGGCGGCCCCAATCGCGGCAATCTCGATTACAGCAAGGCGCAACGCGACCTCTATCTCGCCCAATATGAGAAGGCGGTGCAAACCGCCTTTCAGGAGGTCGCGGATGGGCTTGCGCGTGCCGGTACCATCAATGCCCAGCAGGCGGCACAGCAACGACTGGTGACCGCCAGCAGCCGGGCTTATGATCTGGCCGACCAGCGCTATCGGGCGGGAGTCGACACATTCCTTAATGCGCTGACCAGCCAGCGGACGCTGTACGGCGCCCGCCAGTCAGCAATCGCGACCGATCTCGCCTCGGTCAGCAACCGCATCCTTCTCTATCGCGTGATCGGCGCAGACCAGTAGGAAACGGCTTCATAGAACCGAATGCCTCCATTTTGTCCGGCGCGTCGATCGAAGTCATACCACACCGTATCATTTGATGCCGGCTGCTCACAGCCACTTCACTCAAATGCGGCTTATGCTATGATCAGCGCATAAAAGATGGAGAGGGACATGCTGTTTCTGGCACGGTGCCTGGATTGGATTTGTCACGCCCTCGCGTCGGGCGTGCAAGATGAGACGCGGCTCAATCAGCTGATCTGTCCTCTTGCAGGCCATCGGTCCGATGCAGACGGTTCAGCAGGCTGACGCGCGATCCTTTGGGCTGATCCATTCGTGTGAATTATCCGACTCAAGACCTTGGTGTCGGTCCTATACGCTCTGAATTATCAAATTAAAAAAAAAGGGCCGATCCGAAGACCAGCCCGCAAAGTTTTAGGAGAGGATGCCTGAAAGGCAGGTTCCTTTTGACCCGAACCGCCTCTTGCTGCAAGTGCGAAATAGCTTCTCGCGGTTGCAAAATCTGCATCCATAGCAAAATGCAACGCTTTCCGTAACGTCATCCGCCATCATGCCATGGTCCAGATCGCAGGATCGAGTCGCCAATCTCCTCATATTCTGATCCGCAGAGAGGCAAGCGCGGCGACCAGCAGGGTGCCGGCGGCAAAAGCCATGGTCCAGATCGGTTCGCCGGGGAAGAAGGCCTTCATGATCGATCCCATCGCCGTAGCCACAAGCAACTGCGGTACGACGACGAAGATGTTGAACAGGCCCATATAGACCCCGATCTTCGCAGCGGGCAGGCTCGATGCCAGCATCGCATAGGGCATGGCGAGGATGGACGACCAGGCGACGCCGATTCCTATCTCGCTCAGCAACAACGCGTTTGGATCGCGCAAGAAAAAGAAGCTGGCGAACCCCGCCGCACCCGCCGTCAGGCACAACGCATGTGTGCGAGCCTGACCCATCCGGCGCGCAGTCCAGGGCAGCAGAGTCAACGCCGCTATCGCGGCCACGCCATTATAGACCGAAAAGAGGACACCAACCCAGTTGCCGCCCGCCTGATAGGCTGCACTCGCGGAATCGGCCGAACCGAACATATATTGAGCCACGACCGGCGTCGTGTGGATCCACATGATGAATAGCGCCGACCAGCTGAAAAATTGGATCACAGCAAGCTGCTTCATGATGGGTGGCATACCCGCTACATCGCCGACAATATGGGCCAGCATATTGTCTCTCCTCCCGCATCGGGCGAGTTGGATCGCTGCCAGGCTCGCAAGGCCATAGCCCGCCAGCAGCACCCCTAACAGATACATCTCCTTTTCCATTGCACAGGCTTCGACCATCAAGGCAACGACGGCGCCAGCCCCAATCCACGCTAAGCAGGGCAGTATTTTCCGTGCCGCCAGATCGGGCGCGACATGTGTTTCGACATTGGCGTTGAACGAGCGCATCTCCGTAGGTGAATATTCGCGCGTCGTTAGCACAGTCCATAACACTGCGGCGAAGAGCGCCGCACCACCGACCCAGAAACTGTAGCGCACGGTGTCAGGCACTTCGCCGGGTGCGGCAATATTGGCTACACCCAAATGGTCCAGTATATAGGGAAAAAGTGACCCCACGACCGCGCCGGCGCCGATAAATGCGGTCTGCACGGCATAGCCGACCACATGCTGTTCCTTTTGCAGCATGTCGCCAACAAAGGCGCGAAACGGCTCCATCGAGATGTTGAGACTGGCATCGAGCACCCATAGCAGAAGTGCGGCCATCAGCAGCCCATCGCTCCTCGGCATGAAAAGCAAAGCGAACGCGGCAAATAATGCGCCGAGCAGGAAATAGGGCCGGCGCCTTCCTAGCCTGCCGAGCCAAGTGCGGTCGGACAGATGCCCGATAACTGGCTGGACCAACAACCCGGTCAGCGGCGCCGCGATCCACAACGCAGACAGATCGTCGACACTTGATCCCAATGATTGGAAAACGCGGCTCATATTGGCATTTTGCAGCGCAAAACCGATCTGGATGCCGAAGAAGCCAAAGCTGATATTCCACAGCCCAGCACCGCCTTGGCGAGGCTTTTCCATGCCTTTCCCTCCTTCCCTCACGCGGCCGACCTCACGCCGCCTGCGCCCGTTCACGCGCTTACACGGTCAGGTATGACGAGCAACCCATACATACGAATTCATACGGAATCGGCATTTTGCGTTGGACTTAATGGGCGACGACGGCCGGGATCACTATACGATCAATCTGGCCGGCGAACCTAAGATCGTCGAGGACGTCAGTTGTCTATAAATCCAAGACATATTATACCGTGATTGGATATCCAGCTGACCCATTATGTCGATGCGCTGCTCACCTGACGCGCGCCGGGCAACCGGTTTCAGCTCGCACCGTAGGGCAAGAAGCTGCTCGACAAGCACTATATCTCCACCTCTTATGGCTCGCCGGGCTATGCCGCGCTGATCGGCGATGCGCCGCGCCACCAATATGGCGCGTTCGTCACCTACAATTTCTGAAAGGCGCGCGCGCATGGGCTCAGCGCTATGCTTCTTCCATGCCTTCAAAATCATCCCTAGTCGCAGAGCAACTGATTGCCCATGACCA
Source organism: Sphingobium sp. (assembly GCF_035511395.1). GTDB lineage: Bacteria > Pseudomonadota > Alphaproteobacteria > Sphingomonadales > Sphingomonadaceae > Sphingobium. The sequence goes on along the minus strand of NZ_DATKFP010000301.1, from coordinate 13,908 downwards.
GATCGGCAATGCCCTTGCCCGACACAGCAGGGGCGTGGACCGCGCCGACGCCGCACTGATAATCAGCGCATACCATCCGGGCGCGAGCGTCGATTATGGTTTCTTCATCGGCGAGGCGGATGCACTCGCCACCGTTCTGGCCGACGCCATGGCAGATGCGCCGCCGACGCTGCATCGCACCGCCCCGCCGATGATCCGGCTGGACGGCGACCGAGCAGTGAGCGAGGCCTATGTCATTGCCTATACGCAGGAACCGGGGATGCAGCGGCTGATCTTCGGCCGCTATCTCGACCGGCTGGAGCGACGCGAAGGGGCGTGGCGGATCGTTTATCGCCGCTATGTGATGGACGGCAATGTTAATCGCGCCGATGCCTCGCGTCCGCCGGCACCCTCGTCCGCGCCCGATCATTTCGTTCCCACCGGCGCGAAGGGATCCGCCGACCCGGCTCTTGCCCTGCTGGCCCATCACCATGCCTCCTCCCTCGCTGCCCAAGGAGCCGCCCCCATGTCGCCCGATACCGCCGCGCTGGACCAGGCGCTTTCGCGCCTGGCGATCCACGACCTCGTCATGACCTATTGCAGGGGCATCGACCGGGGCGATGCCGAACTACTGGCATCAATCTTCTGGGAGGACAGCACGGTGGTGTCGGGCATCGTCAATGCGTCCGGCCCCGCGTTTGCCGACGGTGTCACCGCTTATTGCACTGCCAATCTCGACTATTGCTTCCATTCGGTCGCCAATGAGTGGATCGATGTGAAGGGCGATCATGGGGTCGGCGAGCATTATGTGATCGCTCATCTTTCCGCGGGCGGGCAGGACGTGATGACCGGCGGGCGCTATCTCGACCGCTATGAAAGGCGCAACGGCGTCTGGAAGATCGCCAGCCGCACCTTCGTCGCGGACTGGAACACGGCCCACCCGGCCAGCATGGCGCTCGACGGCATGTATGAGCCATTGAAGACGCGCGGCGCCTTTGGCAAGGACGATCCGGTCCATGCCCATTGGGCGTCGCTATGAACGGAGAGAGGAACGCCATGGGAAAGCTGGACGGTAAGGTCGCAATCATCACGGGCGGCGCATCGGGTCTGGGCACGGCCGATGCCCGCCTGCTGGCGGCGGAGGGCGCAAGCGTCGTCATCACCGATATTCAGGATGCGATGGGCGAGGCACTGGCGGCGGAACTACCAGGCTGCCTCTATCTGCATCATGACGTGCGGAGCGAAGCCGAATGGGCAACGGTAGTGGCGACGACGATCGATCAGTTCGGCCGACTCGACATCCTGGTCAACAATGCCGGCCTGGTGCGATTCGGCACGGTCGAAGATATCAGCTATGCCGACTACAAGATGCAGGTCGATGTGATGCTGGACGGCACCTTCCTGGGGTGCAGGGCCGCCATCCCGCATATGAGCCGCGACGGTTCCGGTTCGATCATCAACATGGCGTCGATCGGCGGGATCAAGGGGTTGAGCGTCATTCCCGCCTATGCGGGCGCCAAGGGCGGCATCATCGCCATGACCCGCAGCATCGCGGTCCATTGCCAGGAACAGGGCTATCACATCCGGGTCAATTCGATCGCGCCGGGCGGGATCGTGACGCCAATGACGGCGCAGGCCGTTGCCGAACTGCCCGCCGATTCCGCTGGACTGGAGCAGACAGCCCAGCACGGCATGGGTCAGCCGATCGACATCGCGAAGATGGTCCTCTACCTCGCCTGCGAGGATGGTCGCCATATGACAGGGGCCAATATCGTCATCGATAATGGGGAAACGATACGCTGACGCGCATAGGATGCTTCAGGCACCTGGCCGTTGCGGTGGCAAAGGTCGACGATGAACCGCACATTGTCGCGCCGGTCGCCAAGCAGAAGTGACATGATCAGCCATCCCAGATAAGTCGCCACGACGAAATCGCTGGCGACCTGGAGGTTCGCTTCATTCCCTTCCCATTGCGGGAAAGCACTGGCGACTTCCTGCGTCCAGACCCTTTCATGGCATAGCGCGCCGGGCACGAAACAGTCGCGCAGTTCGGCGTCATTGCGGGCAACGACCATCAGTTCGGGATAGGCGGCATAGTCGCAGCTCTGCACGCTGTCCCACTACATCGCCGTCGCCTGTTGCAGTTGATGGCCGATGATGGTCGCGCAGACTAAATCCCTGTGATAAGACGGAAAATGGGGAAACACTGGACGGACCTCCCCCATCTTTCTGTCGCTCTTCAGAATTTGGTCGAGAGTTGCACCATCACCGTGCGCGGCAGCGTGCCGAAGCCGAGTTGGTCGGCATGGGCCGGCGTGACGCCGCCCGACGCGCCGCCGGTCGACGGACCGTCAACCACGCCGGTGACATAGAAGCGATTGGTGAGGTTCTTGCCGATCACCGCGACCTGCCAGCGTTCATCCTCCGCACCGACGCGGATACCGGCATCGATCGTGGCGTATTTACTCTGCCGCGAGTCCGGATTGCCGAAGCCCGAGGCTAGGTAGGAGGCGCTGTAGCGGACATCGGCGTTGATGCCGAACATCAGGCCGTTGCCGATCAGATGGTCATAGGATGCGCCGATCGTGCCCGTCCATTTGGGCGCGACGGACAGCGGCTTGCCGTCCAGATTCTGCCGCGTACCGCCGCCGGCAAGGACGATGTTACACCCTTCGGCCTGGCTCTGGCCGGCATAGCAGGGCGCTTCGGGGAAATTGGTATATTGCGCCTTGTTATAGTTGATCGAGCCATGAATGTTCAGCCCCTCGACCGCGCGGGGCGCAAATTCGAACTCCAGTTCGGCCCCCTTGGTGCGGGCGTCGGCGGTCAGCGTCTGGAAGGCGAAGATCGGCGAGTTGAAGAAGTCGACCTGCAAATCCTTATATTTATAGCTATAGAGGCCGAGGTTCAGGCGCAGCTGATTGTCGGCCAGCGTCGTCTTTATACCGCCCTCGAACCCACGGGCGCGTTCCGGATCGAAGGTCAGGTCGGAGAGCGGATCGGCAGAGAATTTGGAATTGATGCCGCCATTGGAGAAGCCGCCCGACTTATAGGCGGTCTTGTAGGCGCCATAGACGAGGATCTGCGAGGTCGGCTTCCAGGTCAGCGACACTTCGGGCGCCCAGTTATTGAAGCTCTGGTTGGCGAAAACCTCACCCAGGCCATCGGGGTCGTTCTGATCACGGAAGATGGTCTGGACCGCGGCGTTATTATAGGGCTGGGTGAAGAAACTGTCTTTCGTTTCATGGGTATAGCGCACGCCGCCCGCCAGTTCGACGGTCGGAATGACCTTCCAAGTCACCTGGCCGAACAGTGCGGTCGTCTCGCCATCGGTGAAGCTGGTCTTGGTCGTCGCCAGATAGCGGTTGGCGGCCGACTGGGTGCTGTCCTCGATATTGGCGAACATGATATATTGTTCGAAGTCGCGCTTGGTCTTCTGGTAGAGGCCGCCGACCATCAGGTTGATCGGCCCGTCAAAGGTTGTGAGGGCGCGCAGTTCCGACGAGAAGGCGTGATAGGTCGAATTTTCGGTCGCCCATGTACCCGCCGCGCTGGACTGGAAGTCGCAGGCACAGGCCCAGCGATTATTGTTCCAGTTATAATTGGTGACGGATGTGATCGTCACATCGTCGAGTTCATAGGCGATGTTCGCGGTAAGCGCATAGGATTTGTAGCGATTATAGAGCTGCCCGTCCGACTTGGAGAAGGGGAAGTTGGCAGCGATGTCGGTCGGGATATTATTCTGATGCGTGATAAAATCCTTCTCACACGCGAACCCGTTGAGCTGACTGGAGCCTGACGGGCAATTATACGCAACATAGTTCCAGCTGCTGTTATTGACCTTATTATAGGCGCCCGATGCCTTGAAGGTCGCGGTCAGCCGGTCGGTCGGTTCCCATCTCAGCGTGATGCGGCCCAGCAATTCCTTTTCGCCCGGCGCTTTGCTCGACGCCGGCGTGGCGACATGGCCTTCCAGCGAATTGTCGGCGATGTCGAAGGTTGTATAAGTGACGGGATCTGCGACATTGCGATAATAGCCGCCCCACATCTTGGACGCGCGAAAGGCGACCCGAACGCCCAATGTGTCGGTAAGCGGGCCTGACCCCACCAGTTCCAATTGCGCCTGCTCGGCCTTAAACTCATAGCCGGCGCGCGCCTTGAACTCGACCGTGTCGGTCGGATCGGCGCTGGTCAGCGAAATGACGCCCGCCGTCGCATTCTTGCCGAAGAAGAGCGCCTGTGGGCCTTTCAATATTTCCACACGGCCAAGATCGAAAAACCCCTCGTTGATTATGCGACCCTGACCATAATAGACGCCGTCCACGACGACCGCGACCGACTGTTCGATACCGATCGATGTAGAGGAGGAACCGATGCCGCGCAGGGTGAGCTGCGCGCCCGAGCCGTTGGAGGCGCGGCCGACATTGAGGTTAGGAGTGCGGGCCGCGATCTTCTCGATCGAGGTAAGATCTTGGCGCTGCACCATCTCGGCGGAGAGGGCGGTCACGGCGACAGGGACATCCTGCACGCTTTCCGACCGCTTTCGCGCGGTAACGACGATATCCTGAATACCCCCGGCAGTGGCCTGCGGCTCCTGCGGCGCGGCCTCCTGGGCGAAGACGGGACCGGCGCACGCCATGGCGGCAACGACGGCAGCACTGCGCAACAGCTCGCGCACTAGAGCGTTGTTCTTCATTTCATCCTCACCCGGTTGGCCTGATGGCCTTGTTTGCTTTGTCTGACCGGCAACAGCATTGATGCACCGGCGGTTAATTCATGCGCTTGTCGCAGCATGACGTCACCCTGTGAAAAGACGCAGGTCAGGGTTCAAACGGACATGGGCGTCCATTTCTGGCACTTTTCACAGTGGGCCAGTGGCGGCGACATTGGCCACAAACAGGATCGGAGCCGTCCGCGCAAAGCGGGCCAGCCTGTAGGAGACGGAAGATTATGGACCTCGAACGGGAGGTGCGCGACCTGGTCGCGCGCCGCGAGATCATGAAGGCGATCCACGCCTATATGCGCGGGCAAGACCGGCTGGACCCCGCACTCCAACTCACATCCTTCCATGCCGATGCCGATGTCGATTGCGGCCTGCTGCGCGGCGGGCCGCAGGCCTATACGGATTTCGCGCAGGGCCTGCTGGGCGAGATGAAGGCGAGCCAGCATATTGTCGGGCAGGTGGACCTGAGCGTCGATATCGATGCAGGGACGGCGAGCGGCGAGGTCTATTTCTTCGCATGGCACCGCATCGGGGCCGACAATGATACGGATGCTGCCGGGGATTTGCTGATGGCAGGCCGCTATATCGACGATTATGCCCGCAAGGACGGAAAATGGGCGATCCAGCGCCGCCGCGAACTGATCGACTGGGCGCGGCAGGATGCGGCGACGGATGGTATCCTGCACGAGGAGGTGACGATCCATCTTGCCGGAAGAAAGGGCGAGGATTTCAGCCAGACCCGCGACTGGGCCTCCGGCATTTCCGGGCGCTGAGGAACATTTGGGGAGCGCACAGGGCGCTCCCCTGCCCCGTCAAAGTTCGCCGTTCAGATATTTCATCAGCGTGTTCTGAAACTGGCGGATCTGGATTTCCTGATAATTGGCCAGTTCGATCTTGCCATTATGGCTGGATTTGAGGCCGATCTGCACAAAAGGCAGGTTGGCCATATCCTGTTCGAACACGTCACCCAATATCCCCAGTTCCGGCGCTTCTGTCCATTTCTGTTCGACCGAGAGGAATTTCATCTTAGGCGCGCGTGGCGGTTCCTGACCCGGCGGAACACGGGTGATGATGCGCACTTCCATCAGACAATGATCGACATCACCCCAAGGCCGCCAGCGATAGACGATATTGGGCTGGAACCCGCCCCAAGGCGACCAGTTGGGAAAGACATTGTAGAGGATGGCATCCATCATCTCCGCGTCCGACGCGAAGCCGACATCATGGCCGAACATCTTGCTGGTGGTTTCGCGCAGGCTTGCGCCCAGCGCTTCCCGCGCCGTTCTCCCGTCCGGCACCTTGACGTTATAGCCGCCTTCGGGTGCCTCCTCGCCTTCATAATTGTCGGATGAGCGGCCATTATATTTGACGAACTCGTCGACGATCCACTGCTGCGACTTGCCCTGCGGATCGATGTGCGGTGACATGGTGCCGAACGGTGTGACCGTCAGGTTCACATAATCGCCATAGATATTATACATCGAGTTGGCGTCGCCGGTGAAGGGCAGCAGTTGCGGATGGGTGACGACAGTGTGCCAGCTTTCCATGAAAGCCTCCATCACCACCTTCCAGTTCGCCTTGCACACCTTGCCTACCCAGATGGCGGTCGCGCATTCTTCATGTCGCCAGCGCTTGAAATGTTCCGGCATGGGGGCGAGGAATTCCTCCAGCGTCGGGCCGTCGTCGGCCTCTCGCAGAAAGATGTAGCCGCCCCAGCGGCCGACCGACACTTCCGGCAAGGCCATTCGCTCTTCCTTGAGGTGCGGGAAGTCCCAGCGGCAGGGGATGGTCTTCATGCTGCCGTCATTGTTCCAGGTGAAACCGTGAAACGGGCATTGCAGCGAGGATGACCAGCCGGCGTCGGTCTTCAACTGCCGCCCGCGATGCAGGCAGACATTGTAGAAGCCTTTGATCGACCCATCCTCCTGCCGGACCAGTAGGAAGGATTTGCCAGCATTGTCATAGACGACATGATCGCCCGGATCGGGCAGTTCCTCCTCACGCGCGGCGAATTGCCAGGTGCGCGGCCACATCTTCTCATTTTCCAGCGCGAAGAAGGCCGGGTCAGTATAGCGCGACGTCGGAATCGGGTCCGACCCCAGATTTTCATAGACGTCCTGGTAGAGAAATTCCGGCACCTCATGCGTGTCCGCCAGCATGAGGTGTCGTACCGACGGTCCCGGGCAGCGAGGCAGCGGCTTGCCCTGGATTCGAGGATCGGATTCAGCCATCAGTCACGCTCCTGCTCCTGTCTTTTGTCACCCAAAATAGCGCAACATGCGCGCTACGGCGACCTGATCGAAGCGGTAGGCTGGCCGGGCAATCACCTGGCGGCAACTAGCCATAATCACAGAAAATCATCGGTCGGATGATGCACCCGGCTCAGCCGACGCGCCGACCCATCGCTGAATTCCGATGGCCCGCCTCATTGTCGGCAGAGCAGTGGCGATAATGGCGGTTTCTCGCGATCTACGAAGTGGAGATAGCCGGCAGTCGCGCGCGCGGACGCCAACCGCGCGCGCATTGCTAATCAGCCCTTCTTCGCCAGCGCAGCGCGCTTCGACAGATAGGGCTTGGGCGTGTAAGTCAGATCCTGCACCCAAGGGAAGCTCGGCACGCGGTTCCTGTTCTCGATGTTCGGAATGTCCTGATCGATCGCGCCAGGCGACAAAGCCATCAGATGCGGGTTGGCCAGCGGCTTCATCGTGGGATTGAGGTAACCGCATTTCAGCACGACGATCTTGAACGCCGTGGGTTCAAGGCCCAGCACCTGGAAGGCTTCGGCCGCATGATAGGCGCGGCGGCGGGCCGACAGCGTCGCGGTGATGCCGTTGAATTCGACGACCGCCTCGCCATCCTCGGGCTTGCCCACCTTGGCGAGATATTTGACCGTCGCGTTGACCTTGACCGGCTGGCTCTGGATCGGATCGAGCGATCCGCCGATCGAGAGCGGGATGGTAGCGCCCACGCCCGCTTTGTAGCAGGCGTCGGTCGCTGGCCTGTCGGTCATGCCGCCCAGCAGCACGTCCTTGGCGCCCGCCTTCAGCAGCGCCTGAAGAAAGGTCGACTGGTCGGCATTGCCGCCGCCGCCGGGATTGTCACCGGAATCCGAGATGACCACCGGATGGGTCTTGGACGCCATGGCTTGTGCGATGGTCTCCTCGATCGTGCCGGTCGGGCTGCCGAACTTGAAGTCGCGACGCGCATCCCAGTAGCGCTGGGCCAGTTCAGTGGCGATCTGCGCCTGGGTGACGGGCGCCGTGCCCGTGACGACCACGGAAGCGGCCGAGCGCGGCTCATCCGCCCAGACATAGCCGACCAGCTGCGACACATCGAGAATGCCGGGCTGGCGGTTATATTCGCTGAGGTCCGACCAGAGGCGCCGGCCCGGCTGCCATTCGGTGCTGCTCTGCTCGCCCGCCAGCAGGACGGGAATGGTCGCCCAGCTGATATAGGGGCGGATACCGTAGCGCAGGCAGTGGGTCAGCATGTCGGTCGCACGCATCGTGTTTTCGACACGGTCGACATGGGGGGCGGTGCGATAGGCGGTGATGCAATCGAGATTGTCGACGATACGCTGGCTGATATTGCCGTGAAGGTCGTAGCTGGCCGAAATCAGGCAGTCCGGTCCGATCAGCTTGCGGGTCGCTTCATACCAGTCGCCTTCGGCATCCTGCATGCCGTCCACGAACAGCGCGCCATGCATCGCGCAATAGACGCCGTCGAGCGGCATCAGCGCCTTCAGCCGTTCGAGATATTCGGCCTTGAGCGTGTCATAGGCCTGGCGGTCCATCGGGCCGCCCGATCCGGCATTGGCCACCAGCGTGGGCAAGAAAGGAACGTCGTAGCGCTTGAGGAAGCTGAACTGATCGCTTTCGAGAATTTCGTTACCACGCAGCACCCGAATGTCAGGCAACTTGGCCCGGATACGGCTGTAGGTGCTGCATTCCGACGCGATGCCGCCGATGGCGATGCGCGGGGTCTTGGCGAAGGCAGGGATCAGGCTCTTGGCGCCCACCGCGTCGATGGCGAAGGTCGCCAGCGCGATGGCCGAAGCGGATTTGAGAAAAGTACGACGTTCCATGACGAAATAGCCTTTCGACTGATGGAGTAAAATATGCGCCTTTACGGCGTCAGCTTATGGATGCGACCCGAAGGAGAAAAGCCGCTGTCGGCCGTGCAGCAACCGACAGCGGCTTCCCATCAGAACGCGGCGCTTATGGAGAAGGTCGCGCCGATTCCGCCACCGATAAGGTAGGTCGGTGCCGAGCCTGCGACGGTCGTTCCGGTCCGGCTGGTGGTCGCCAGCGCGTTGGACGTCACGCCCTGCATGCCCGACAGATATTTCTTGTCGGTGAAGTTGGTCAGGTTGAACTGCATCTGCGGCTTCTTGATGAAGCCGATGGTGTCGAAGCGATAGCCGATCGTCGCGTTGCCAGTGGCGAAGGACGGCAGGATTTCGTCGTTCATGAACGTCGAATATTGCTTGCCGACATAATTGCCTTCGACCGACGCGAAGAAGTGGCCATTGTCATAGCTGATACCGCCCGACGCGATGAATTCGGGGCTGAGCACCGCACGCTTGCCGGCAGTCGGCAGATATTCGCCGCGCACCGGATAGTCGTCCTTCGTCTTGGCATCCAGATATTGCGCCGAGAAATAGGGGCTGAAGCCGTGATAGGGCACCATCCCGATTTCGAACTCGATACCGCGGGCGCGCTGGTCGCCGACATTGACGGCGAAACCGACGCTCGTGCCGTTGACGATCTGGCTACCCTGCACCAGGCGATCGCTCAGGTCGTAGTTGAATGCCGCGATCGTGAAGTGGACGACTTCGCCATGGTGGCGGAATCCGATTTCCTCACCGATCGAATATTCGGGCTTGTAGTTGCCCGACGGCGTACTCGACGGCTGGCCCGTCGTCAGATTGTAGATGTTGACGTAGGAGGACACGGCCGAAGGCGCGCGAAAGGCGGTAGTGACGTCGGCGAAGACCTGATTCTTGTCGTCGAAACTGTAGCGGATCGATGCCTGCGGCAGCGGCTTGCGGCTAAGGCTGCTCATGTTCATCGCCGAGCCCACCAGCGGGCTGGTGGATTCACGATCGACCCAGACATATTTGAAGCCGAGGTTCAGCAGCAGCTTGTCGTCCATCAGCTTCGACGTGATGTCGGCATAGACACCGTTCACGTCCTGCTTGATGACGGCGGCAAAGTTGCGCAGCACTTCGCCATTGGCAGTCAGCACCGAACCGCGATCGCCATAGGGGTCGGTGACGTTGCCATTGGCGTCCGCCACCTGGAACGCGGCCAGCTCGTCATGGACGAAGTGCGAATACCAGTAACCCACACGGATCTGGCTCGAACCCATGTCCCACTTCAGATAGCTGTTCTGGCCATAGGTATTCTGGTCGTAACGGTCGACGTTCATCACCGTCGCCGTGGTCGCGCCGGGGGTGGCGCCCGGCGCCTGAAGCGGACCGGCCGGCACGCTGCCCTGATAGGCAGTGACGAGGTTCAGGTTGCTCGCGCCATTGATGATGCCATGGGTGTAGAGATAATAGGGCGTGACCGACAGCTGGAGGTTGTCGTTCAGACGAATATTGGACGGCGCGCTGACATAAAGGCTCTGGCGATCGGCGACACGCAGGCGATAATAGTTGGCGTTGCCAGGCGTATAGTCTTCGTCGAAGTTGAAGTCGCGGCCCGACGCCTTCCATTGTGCCATGGTCGGATTGCGCGAACGATCGGACTTTTCTTCATTATAGGTGGCGACCAGCGATACGAAGCTGTCCTCGCCCCAGTCCTTCACGAACTTGCTGTCGATATGGTGGCGCTCGGTGCGGCCCGGACCGCGCCAGCTCTTGTTGTAGGTGCGCGATCCCGAGATGAAGCCGCGAATACCCGTGTCGCCGATCTCGCCGGTTTCCAGACGCAGGAACTGGCGGTTGAGGTCATGGTTGCCGAAGGCGAAGGACGCGTAGCCGCCGGCATTCTGTGCGGGTGCCTTCAGTTCTTCCTGCAAAAGCGCGCCGACCGAGTTGTAGACGGGCGCGGTGATGTCGGTCGATCCACGGGTCAGGTTGATGAGGCCGACATTCTCCGCATCCGCCCACTCGCCGGGAAAGGCACTGTAGGACAGCTGGTCGCCGATCGGCATGCCTTCGAAGTTGAAGCCTAGCGACGTCTGGCTAAGGCCGCGGATCGACAGGTTGACGTTGCCGCCAAAGGGATCGCCCGATCCGACGACGACGCCCGGCAGGCTCTTGATCGCGGCAAAGGCGGTCGTGGTGCCGGTCAGCTTGTCGATATAGTCGCGCGTGATAGTGCTGCGCAGCTTCGTGCCGGTCTGCACCGCCATCAGGCCGCCGCCCGGCGTGGTGTTGGTCACGCCGTTGGCGGATGCGCCACGGCCGGTCACGACGATATCCTGCGATCCCTGGTCGGACGTGCCGTTGAATCGTTCGTTCTGCGGACGGGTATCGGCATCGGCGTCCTGGGCATAGGCCTGGCCGACCGTCATGGCCCCCAGCGCCGTTGCCATGAGAAACCGGGAAACTCGATGATTCAACGTCATAATAACCCCTTTGCTCTTAGATGCGACACAGCTTCCTGCTGCCGCCCGGATGCTCTTCGTCATCTCGGTTTCGGCACGACTTCTGACATGTGAAATTTGGTCAGAGCCGGAACAAACCTCGCCCCGCCGCCACGCTGGCGGCGCCGACCGCCCAGGCCTCCCGCCCCAGCCGCATCATCGCGACATCGATCTGGCGGGTTTCGCTGGACATGACATTCGCCTCGATGGTCTGGCGAATGACGCGGGCATGAGGACCATCGAGCGGTCCTTCGGATAGAGCGATCACGATGCGCGCCGGATCCATGGTCTGGATCAGTTGCGACACCGAAAGACCGAGCGCCGCACCGGCACGATGCAGGATGGCAATGGCATTTTGATTGCCATGGTCAGCAGCCTCGCCGAGCGCTGCGAGATCGCCGGGCAGGCCAGCCTCCCGCGCGAAATTGGCGATGCTTTTGGCGGACGCCAGCGTGTCGAGACAGCCTCGCTTGCCGCATTTGCACGGCAGGCCGTTGAGTTCGATGGTGGAGTGCGCGATTTCGCCGGCGCCGCCACGCGCGCCGCGATGCAACTCGCCATTGATGATAAGGCCGCAGCCGATACCGTCGCCCACCGAAATGACCGCGCAGGCATCACTGCCACGCAGACTGCCAAACAGGTGCTCGCCCAAAGCAAGGGCATTGGCATCATTCTCTACGAAGGTCGCAAGACCCGTCGCCTGCGCAATCATGGGACCGATCGCGACGTCGCGCCAGCTGAGAAGCGTCGAACGTATGCAGCTTCCCGCATCTGCATCCACCAGCCCGGGTATGGCGATACCGATCCCGGCAAGGCGTTCGCGATTGACGCCCGCACTGGCGAGAACCTGCTCCACCACCAACACGATGGCGCCGGCGACTTCCTCCGGGGCGGAACCGGAATCCATCGTCGCTTCGCCAACGACAGTGCCATGCAGGTCGGTCAGGCGGACGATGAATGGCGTAGACGCGAGCGAGACGCCAATGAAGAAGGCGGATGACGCTGCAAGTTCGAGCCTGACGGACGGACGGCCCGCACCATAGACCACTTCACCTTCGGCCAGCATGCCGCGCTCGATAAGATCGGCAGCCAGCGCGGACATTGTCGCCTTGCTGACTCCGAGCTGACGCACCAGCTCCATCCGACTCAATGGACCGGACTGATTGATCAGGCGCAAAATATGGGCGTGCATTTCGGTCAGCATGGAAACCGTTCCTCCGCTGACCCGATTAAAATCAGATTCGGAACTTGTGCGCAATACTTAGTTCAAAAAATAGTCAAAGTTGTGCAACATAGTTTGACAATGTCAGCGCGACCGGCAATTTTGAGGGCAAGGGTGGTTGCGGACGGGCCGATTAGCCATGCCGGGAATCGTGTTCCGATTGGACGACAGGGGGCAAGGGATGGTTGCGCGTGTCATGAGAAAGCCTCGGGGTGACGGCGCCAGCGCCTTGGTCACGACCAGCATCATTGGAGTGATGTTCTTCATATTCGGCTTTGTAACCTGGTTGAACGGTCCGCTTATCACCTTCGTAAAACTGGCCTTCACGCTGGACGATGTATCGGCGTTCATGGTGCCGATGGTATTCTACATGTCCTATTTCTTCCTGGCCCTGCCGTCGGCGATGATCCTGCGGCGTACCGGCATGAAGCGGGGAATGACCCTGGGCCTCTTCATCATGTCCGCAGGGGCGGTACTGTTCGGCCAGATGGCGACGATGCGCGTCTTCCCCGGCGCGCTGACCGGTCTGTTTGTCATCGGCGCGGGCCTTGCGATCCTCCAGACCGCCGCCAATCCCTATATCTCTATCGTCGGACCAATCGAGAGCGCAGCGCAGCGCATCGCCGTCATGGGCATATGCAACAAGCTCGCCGGCATATTGGCGCCCGTGGTCATCGGCACGCTCGTGCTGCACGGCGTCAGCGAACTGGACACCCAAATCAAGGCCGCGCCCAATGCAGCGGCACGCGAAGCGTTTCTGGATGCATTCGCCGCCAATATCCACATGCCTTATATGGCAATGGCAGGTCTTCTAGCACTGCTGGGTCTGTTTGTGTTGCGATCCCCCCTGCCCGATATCCAACCTGCGCATGCACGGACACATCGAGGCGAGACGGGACCAGGCCTGCTGTCCTTTCCCCATCTCTGGCTCGGCGTGCTGTGCCTGTTCCTTTACGTCGGCGTTGAAGTCATGGCGGGCGATGCCATTGGCCCCTATGGTCAGAACATGGGCTTGCCTATCGAGGAAACAGCCTTCTACACGTCCTTCACCTTGGCGGGCATGTTGCTAGGCTATCTGGTGGGGCTGATACTGATCCCGCGCTTCGTGTCGCAGGAACGTTATCTTGCCCTGTCGGCGGCGCTGGGCTTAGTGCTCGTGGTCGGCGCCTATCTGACCAGCGGGTATCTGTCGGTCGGTTGTATCGCGGCGCTGGGCTTTGCCAATGCGATGATGTGGCCCGCCATCTTCCCGCTCGCCATCCGCGACCTTGGACGCCATACGGAAACCGGCTCTGCCATCATGATCATGGCGATCTGCGGTGGCGCCGTGCTGCCGCAACTGTTCGCGGTGCTTAAAGCACATATGGATTTCCAGCTGGTCTTCCTGCTG
>NZ_DATKFP010000300.1:0-3117 GCF_035511395.1 Sphingobium sp. | reverse complement strand
CTTCCCGGCCAGTTGCAGCCGCTCCCGGCAAAGACTGTGCCGGCAAAAACCGCACGAACCCCGCCGGGCGGGCGGGTCGAGCGCGCCAATGCCGCCGCGCGGGTTGAGCCGCAAGGCGGCGACTGGCTCAATGCGATCCAGCGCTATCCCTATACCGACGGCGCGCTTTACCAGGTCTATGCCGCGCCGGGGAGAGTGACCGACATCGCGCTCCAGGCGGGAGAGGAACTGGTGGGCCCCGGACCGGTGGCGGCGGGCGACACGGTGCGCTGGATCATCGGCGACACGGTGAGCGGAACCGGCGAGGCCAAGCGCATTCACATCCTGGTCAAGCCGACCCGGAGTGATATCGCGACCAACCTCGTCATCAACACCGATCGGCGGACCTATCATCTGGAACTCAGGGCCACACCGGCGACCTGGATGGCGGCGGTCTCGTGGACCTATCCCCAGGACGAACTCATCGCCATGCGGGCTGCCAATGCCAAGACTGAGCAGACGGCACCCATCGCATCGGGCATCGATCCCGCCGCGCTCAACTTCCGCTATCGGATCGAGGGCGACAGGCCGTCCTGGCGCCCGCTGCGCGCGTTCGATGATGGGCGGCAGGCCTATATCGAGTTTCCGGAAGGGATCGCGACCGCAGACATGCCGCCGCTCTTCGTCAGCGGCCCCGACGGTTCGGCGCAGCTCGTCAACTACCGCGTGCAGGGCCGCTACATGATCGTCGACCGGCTCTTCGCCGCTGCCGAACTGAGGCTCGGCACGAAGAAGAGCCAGGCGCGCGTGCGGATCGAGCGCGAGGATGGTCCGGGCAAGCGGAGGCGCTCATGAGCGAGGAAGCCATGGCCGCCCCGACCCCCGAAACGGAAACAGGCGCCGCAACCGATGCGGATACGCCGGCAGCGCAGCCCAGGCCGCAAGCGGACGAGCCTCCCGCGGCACAGGAAGCGGTCAGCGTCACCCAGGCCTTCCGGCTGCGCGGCGATCCGCCGCGGGTCATGCGCTTGTCGCGCCAGACGCTTGCCATCGTGGGGCTGGTCGCGGGCCTCAGCATCGGCGGCACGCTCATCTATGCGCTGCGCACGCCCGATCGCGAGGCCGCCGCCAATCTCATCGACACCCAGAGCCGCAACAAGGCCGATGTCGTCACCTCCGCGCCGTCCGACTACTCGAAAGTGCCGAAACTCGGGCCGCCGCTGCCGGGCGATCTTGGCCGGCCGATCGTGGCGGCGCAGGCGAACGGCAAGGACGTACCCGCGCCGCCCATGGGGTCACCGCCGCCGCAGGATCCGCGCCTCGCCGCAGCCGAGCAGGCGCGTCAGCGCATGGCGCAGGAAAGCGAGTCCGCCCGGACCAGCACCGTGTTCGCGAGCGAAAGCAATGCGGCGGGCACGGGCGCGCCCACGATCCCACCCGCACCGAATGCGAGTGAGCCGGCAGGGCCTGAAGGCGCGGCGAGCGCTGCACCTCAAGCCGATGGGCAGAGCGAAAAGCGTGCCTTCCTCAGGGCCGGCGCTGACCGGACCACCGTTAGTGCCGAGCGGATCGTCGCACCGGCGTCCCCCTATGTGCTCCAGGCAGGCAGCGTGATCCCCGCCGCGCTTATCACCGGCGTCCGTTCCGATCTGCCGGGGCAGATCACCGCGCAAGTGACGCAGAATGTCTACGACAGCCCTACCGGCAAAATTCTCCTGATACCGCAAGGCTCGCGGCTGATCGGCGAATATGACAGCGTGGTTTCGGCCGGACAGAACAGGGTGCTCCTCGCCTGGGATCGGCTGATCCTGCCGGGCGGGCGTTCGATCCTGCTCGATCGCCAGCCCGGCGCCGACGCCTCAGGCATGGCCGGCCTCCAGGATCGCACCAATTACCACTGGGGCAATATGCTCAAGGCGGCGATGGTCTCGACGCTCCTGGGCGCCGGAACCCAGCTCGTGGCGAACGGCAACGATGATCTCACTCGCGCGCTGCGTTACGGCACGCAGGACACGATCAACCAGACCGGCCAGCAACTGGTCCAGCGCCAGGTCCAGATCCCGCCGACGCTGACGGTGCGCCCGGGCTATCCGCTCAATGTCATCGTCACCCGCGACCTGGTCCTCGAGCCACTACGGCAAGGAAATGAGCGATGAGCGGATTGCGGCTGGGGCCAATCGAGGATGAGAAGCCGGTCAAGGTGCGCCTGGAACTGCCGGCGCAGACGCTGCGCGCGCTCGCCGAATATGCGCGGCTCCATGCGCAGGAAAACGGTCTTGCCGAGGCGCTGCCGCCCGAGCGGCTCATCGGACCCATGATCGAGCGGTTCATGAAGGCCGATCGGGGCTTTGCCAGGAAGAGGCAAGCAAAGGCGGATTGAGAGCCAGTAATCTCCCGCAGTTCATCTTGCGATTCTCGCTCCGCGCACCAAATTCGAGCGGGCGTCCGGTGTTATCCGGTCGTGTGACCGGGTTCCGGTGCGCATGTCCAGGCACGAAGCTAAAGGTACCGGTGCGTACGCCCAACGTGCGTTTTCCAAAACCCGGTCATTTATCAATTTCAATGTAGAATAACGCCCACGATTATAATCAGATTATAAAGTTCAATTCGCATGCCCGTCTGATCATCATCTCCCACGCGGCTGTTGGAGTCGCATTTCAGATGGAGATGATCATGGAAAAGATCCTCGACAATTCGGTCGACGAACTGATCGACCTCGGCTCGGTGACTGGGGAAACCCAGGGCGCGATCGTTGGCTTCGACGACACGCTCAACGGCCAGCAGCCCAGTGGCGGCCTGAGCGACGACTGATCGGGTGCGCGCGCTTCGGCGCGCGCATCACGCAGGACCAGAGATCGTCACGGTGAGCGATCGACATACCATCCACTTTTGCCTGAGCGGCGATCGGTTCGTCTTTCTCGACATTCGGCGTAATCGCTACTTTACGCTCTCATCACGATTGGGCGCGTCCTTTGCGGCGATTGCCAAAGAAGGGCAGTCCCAGGGCACGATCACGTCGGAGGGCCTGGCCGCGCTTGCCTTGGGCGATACCGAGACTGCCAAAGCGGAAGTTGCGTTTTCCCGCGCGGCCACCCCTGCGCGCGAAGATCGCGTGGCTCGGCAAACCGCCCTCGGCGT
>NZ_DATKFP010000299.1:0-2665 GCF_035511395.1 Sphingobium sp. | reverse complement strand
GATGCTCTTGCCGTCAGCGCCGAGGCATCGGCATGAGCTTGGTCGAGCCTGTTTTGCAGGGTCTCGTCGATTCCCTGAACGCCGCTTACGGACTGTGTCTGGATGACGACCGGCTTGAGGAGTGGCCCGAGTTTTTCGTCGACGATTGCCTCTACCAGGTGATCGCCCGCGAAAATGTCGACAACGGGCTGCCGGCCGCGGTGATGTATTGCGACAGCAAGGGCATGCTCGTCGATCGGGTGGTGGCGCTGCGCCGCGCCAACGTTTTCCCGGAGCATTTCAGTCGTCACCTGATTTCGCGAGCGGTCTTGACCGGGATCGACGGGGATACCGTGTCGGCCGAAGCAAGCTATGCCTTGCTGCAGACGCGCAACGACGGTGAGACCCGCATCTACAACGCCGGGAAATATGTCGACCGTCTGCTAATCAAGGACGGCGTAGCCAAGCTGGTGAGCCGAATGTGCGTCTATGACACCCACAGAATCGCGACGCTGCTGGCGACCCCAATCTGACTGCCGAACATCGTCTGGCGTCGAAAAGAAATCTAGAGGAGAAATACCATGAAACTGTTCATCAGCCCCGGCGCATGTTCCCTCGCCCCGCACATTGCCCTGCGCGAAACCGGTGCCGATTTCGAAGCCGTCAAGGTCGATCTGGCCGTGCGCAAGACCGAGGCGGGCGAGGATTTCCTCACCGTCAACCCGTCCGGCAAGGTCCCGGCCCTCACCCTGGACAGCGGCGAGACCCTGACTGAGAACCCCGCCATCCTGCTGTACATAGCCGACCAGAACCCCGCGTCTGGCCTGGCGCCGGCCGAAGGCAGCCTCGATCGTTACCGACTGCTGAGCCGTCTCAGCTTCCTCGGTTCCGAATTCCACAAGGCATTCGTGCCGTTGTTCGCCCCCGGCACTTCCGACGAAGCGAAGGCGGCGGCCGCGGAATCGGTCAAGAACCACCTCGCCGCGCTCGATAAGGAATTGGCCGGGCGGGACCACTATGCTGGCAATGCTTTCAGTGTTGCCGACATCTACCTGTTCGTGATGCTGGGTTGGCCAGCCTATGTCGGTATCGACATGGCCGCCTACCCCTCGCTCGGCGCCTATGCCGGCAAGATCGCGCAGCGTGCCGCCGTGGGTGCCGCGCTCAAGGCCGAAGGCTTGGCGTGAGCCGGACAGTCCGACTTCCGGCATTATGCGATGGAGCTGAATCATTCTCCATTTGCAAATGCGTTCTATTTAGTGCAATAGTAACGAGAAATTGGATGGACGCGAAAGCTGTGTGCATGACCTCGCGCGAACACAGGCAATGCTAGCGTCAAAAAACAGTTGAATATCGATTGGGAGAGCCATGACTGCCGTAGCCAACGACATCGCACGCCCGGAGATTGGCAAGTCCATCACGGTTGATGGCAGCGTCACGAATTATCACGATTTGGGCGATGGCGCACCGGTCCTGCTGATCCACGGATCGGGACCCGGGGTGACTGCCTGGGCCAATTGGCGGCTCAA
The DNA here is from genome assembly GCF_035511395.1 of Sphingobium sp. GTDB lineage: Bacteria > Pseudomonadota > Alphaproteobacteria > Sphingomonadales > Sphingomonadaceae > Sphingobium. Next base: position 1,157 of record NZ_DATKFP010000299.1, on the reverse strand, counting down.
CATGCCCGAGCTCGCGAAGCGCTTCCGCGTCATCGCGCCCGACATGTTCGGGTTTGGCTATTCGGCTTCGAAGGGCCGGATCGAAGATAAGCGGGTTTGGGTCGATCAGGTCGCATCGCTACTCGATAGCCTCGGGATCGACAAGGTCTCGATGGTCGGCAATTCCTTCGGCGGCGGCATAACCCTGGCGTTCATGATCGCGCATCCCGATCGGGTCGAAAGGGCGGTGCTGATGGGGCCGGCAGGGCTCGATTTCCCGATCACGCCTGCGCTCGACCTGGTCTGGGGCTACCAGCCTTCGCTGGAGGAAATGCGCGCCTCGCTCAAGTACCTTGCCTGGGATCACAGCCGGCTAACCGAAGACCTGGTCCAGTCGCGCTACGAAGCGAGTGCGCGTCCGGAAGCGCACGAGCCGTATCACGCGACGTTCGGCGGGGCTGACCGGCAGCGCAACATCGCGATGCTGGCTAGCCGCGAGGAAGACGTGGCGGCACTTAAACACGAAACGCTCATCCTGCATGGCCTGTTCGACCAGGTGATTCCGCTGGAGTCCACCGTTCGCCTGGCCAGCCTGTTGCCGCGCGCCGACCTGCACGTGTTCGCGGAATGCGGCCACTGGGTTCAGATCGAACGGATGGCGAGCTTCAACCGCATGGTCACTGAATTTCTAGAGAACGGCCTCAAGGCCTGAAGGGACAAGGAGAACTGAAATGGCACTGACCGGTGTACTTCGCCCTGGCTATGTCCAGTTGCGCGTCCTCGATCTGGATGAAGCGATCCAGCACTATCGTGACCGTATCGGCCTCAACCTGGTGAGCGTCGAGGGAGGCAGGGCTTTCTTCCAGGCCTTCGACGAGTTCGATCGCCACAGCATCATTTTGCGCGAAGCCAATTCTGCCGGGCTCGACCGGATGGCCTTCAAGGTCGCCAGGGATGCCGATCTCGACCACTTTGCCGAACGGCTGCTCGACATCGGGGTTCATGTCGACGTGATTGCGGCCGGAGAGGATCCTGGTGTTGGCCGCAAGATCCGCTTCAATACGCCAACCTCCCACGTGTTCGATCTCTATGCCGAGATGGAGCTGTCCGGGAGCGGTCCGGCCGTGCGCAAACCGGACGTCTGGATCGCCGAACCGCGCGGTATGCGCGCGACCAGG
>NZ_DATKFP010000298.1:0-2338 GCF_035511395.1 Sphingobium sp. | reverse complement strand
ACTGGCCCTCGCGCGATCGTTTGGTCGTGCGAGGGCTTTTCGACATGAGACATAAGCTGGACGGAAGGATATGACATGATTCTCGCGGCCCTACTGCTGATGCAGTCGCTAAATCCTGCGCCTCTTACTGGTATTTGGAGCGTTGGTGACATGCCAAACTGCTCCCAAGGAGAAGCTTGGGTGTTCACTGCCGACGGTTACTACGTGGAGGTTGATCTGGCTTCCTCCCAGATCAGCGCAGTTGGCGCATTCGACGATCAGGGCGATGCGATCGAGTACACGCATGCACATATTCCCTTCGCTTCGGCGGCGACGCCGCAGGAGCGGCGACTGTACAAGATCACTGCAAGAACGCCTGATCGGATCAACGCTCTAAACTACAAGGGCGAAAAGAGGGCGTTTCACAGATGCTCGTCGCCCGCTCTCCAGCGCGCGCACGGTGATACCGACGCGCGCCTGAAAAGTCAGTGATAAGCGCCGGGATGCGATCAAGATGGTAATCAATTGCAGCGGACCAAGTTCCGATCCGCTCTTCATGAAGCATCGCGACCCGCGACGGCGCAGCGCTATTCGAGCAGCCTCGATACAACCTTCGGATGCAGAGTATCTAGCATGACCGCTAATTATTCTCGCGTCTGAGAAGGCCTTCGTCACAAAGCTCATGCACGGCCCAACCTACCTCTGTGATGCACTCATGTCACACCGAATTATCGAATTGAAACAGGTACGAAACTTTCTTGTGGCCGCGCGATTAAGCGATCAGGGCGCCGTAGCGCTCGCGGTTCGACGCGGCGGTGGAAGATATCGTTCAGAGCGGCTTCCCGACAATGATTGCGATCCGGCTCCTTTGAGAATGCCGGAAGCTCAGGAGGAACATCATAATGCCTACTATCCGTTTATCCGCGTCCAGACTGCTGCTGACGAGCGCTGCCCCTTTCGCCCTGCTCGTCGGGAGTGCGATGGCCCAGACCGCCCCAGCCGCGCAGGCCGCGCCCGAAGTGGCGGCCGATGACAATCAGGCCGACATCGTCGTGGTCGGCACCGCTGGCGGCGGTACGCGCCGTCAGGACGCGGCCTTCGCCGTCACCAGCCTGTCCAGTGATGCCATCGCCCGCGCCGCGCCCAACAGTACGGCCGACCTGTTGCGCACCATTCCGGGCGTTAGTGCCGAAAGCTCCGGCGGCCAGAATGGCGCCAACATCTTCGTGCGCGGCTATCCGTCGGGCGGCGATGCGCAGTTCGTGACCTTCCAGCTGGGCGGCGTGCCTTTCTTCCCGCCTTCGACCTTGTCTTTCCTCGAAAATTCGCAGCTGATCCGCCTCGACGAGACGGTTGATCGCGTGGAAGCCGTGCGCGGCGGTACCGGTTCGCTCTTTTCCAACGGCCAGCCGGGCCTTACAGTCAACGTGCAGCAGCGCGAAGGTGGCCAGACGCTCAAGGGCTTTGCGAAGCTGTCCTACACCGATTATGACGAAATTCGGGGGGATGCCTGGATTTCCGGCCCGATCAGCGAAGACACGACCTTCATGGTCGGCGGCTATTATGCGCAGGGCAACGGCATCCGCGATCCGCAGTTCCGCGCCGAGGAGGGTGGCCAGATCACCGCGAACATCCGTCATGATTTCGGCGGTCGCGGTTCGCTGCTGATCTACGGTCGTTACCTCAACGATCATGGCCAGTGGCTGCTGCCCATCCCCGTCAATCAGGACGGTAGCAAGATCAGCCAATTCGCCAATTTCGACCATGGCACCGGCGCATTGGCCGGTCGCGACACCCGCGTCACAACCAACAATGCCGGACGCACCGTCGATCTGGCCGATGGTCGCGGTGCGAAGCTAGGCAATCTGGGCCTGAGCTTCGATTATGAACTGGTCGACGGCTTGAGCATCCGCGAACGCGCCAGCTATATATGGGGCACGGCCAACACCATCGGTCTGGTCCCCACCGACGCGCCGATGAGCGCGGCGGCCATGGCGACGACGCTGGGCGGCGCGGGTTCGACCGTAGGCAGCCTGACCTACGCATCGGGTGGCGGTTCGGCGGCGACCGGCACGCAGGTCATGCGTGCGGGTATCTGGGACGTGCGCAAGCGGATCGACGCTTTCGTCAACGACATGGCGCTGGAGTTCAAGGCTGGCGGTAACAAGCTGACCGGTGGTTTCTACCTGGCCAACTACACCACCCGCGACAATTGGGCGCTGGGCAGCGGCATCACGCTGATCACCTTCGACAATGGCCTGATCCATCTGAGCAACAGCGTGACCTGGGGCAACGATGGCGACGACGATACCCAGGATCTGTGGATCAATGGCGCCGGCGTCGTGCTGACGCGAGTGCA
>NZ_DATKFP010000297.1:0-4248 GCF_035511395.1 Sphingobium sp. | reverse complement strand
GGCCGATTTCGTCCGGTTGAATCCGCCCATGGGCTTCGTTGCCAGTCCACAGGCCTTTGCAGAGGCGCGCGATTTCGCGATCGATCCGCGGGCGCGCTTTGCCATCCTTGCCGTTAGCTCTCCGCAAGGAATTGCTCGCCTGGCATGTGGCACGGTCGGGCAGGGCGACCGGCACGGCTCTGTGCGTGGGCGCCAGTCTCGATTTCCTGACCGGGGAACAGCGGCGCACACCCGAGTGGATGCAACTGCTCAGCATGGAATGGCTGTTTCGCCTGCTGACCAACCCTCGTCGCCTGTGGCGTCGCTATATGATCGAGGGACCGGCCATATTGCCGATCTACCGCCACTGGCTGGCCCAGCGTCATCGCCGTCGCCCCAGCATGTTCTCCGGCAACCGCTTCGGGAAGTATCATCGAGGTCATGGATGCGCGCCGCTTTATCTTGTTGGGCGTTGCAATGCTGGCCGCCTGTTCTGATGGTGGCGACGACCGGGCTTCGTCTGGAAAGATGAGCTGGAAACATCCGGAGAGGGCTAAAGTGTCCGGCCATAGTCTGACCGATGGCACCTATCCCGATCAACTGGGCTGCTTATGGCCGGTCCCTCCAGCCGCTTGCAGATCGACGCCCATAACATCGCAGGGTCGACCATCAGCATGCGTTATGGGACAGATACGCCACCGGAGCGCCAAGACGGCTGAGGCATCGGGAAGGAAGACTGTCGACCGGCATGCTGTCGATGTGGTTTAACCAGTCGATGCCTCGTCAAGGATCAAGGCGTGACTGACCCGGGGCAGGCTCATATCAGGCCGTTGTCAACACGCCGCTATAGGCATGATCCTCCAAGGCTTTGCCTGCGCCCATCGCGACGCAGGTCAGGGCATTGTCTGCCACGCTGACGGATAGGCCAGTATGCTCGGACAGAGCCTGATCGAGCTGACCGAGCAGGGCGCCGCCTCCTGTCAGAGTGATGCCTTCGTCTATAATGTCGGCGGACAGTTCGGGCGCTGTCTGCTCAAGGGCTGACATGACCGCAGATTTTATCTGTCCCACGCCTTCGGCTAAGGCGTCGGCGATCTCCGCTTCGGTGATGGTGATTTCCGCAGGACGACCGTTGACCAGGTCACGCCCCTTCACATTGAGGGACCGTCCGCCATCGACTGGCACGATTGCAGATCCGATGGCATGTTTGACCCGCTCGGCGGTCATTTCACCGATCATCAGATTGTGATGTCGCCTGATGTGAGAAGAGATGGCCTCGTCCAGTTTGTCGCCCCCGATCCGGACGGAGCTGCTATACGCAATACCCTGTAGCGACAGCACGGCCACTTCGGTGGTTCCGCCGCCAATATCCACAACCATGGCGCCGCGCGGCTCGGTGACGGGCAAGCCCGCACCGATTGCTGCGGCCATCGGTTCGTCGATCAGTTGCACGCGCGAAGCGCCGGCATTCATCGTTGCCGTTTGGATGGCGCGGCGCTCCACCATCGTGGAGCCTGATGGCACGCAGATCACGACCTGCGGACGTCGGCCGAACCGTCCGTTCCGGCCAATTGCCTTGGCCATGAAATGCTTGATCATCTGTTCGGCGACATCGATGTCGGCAATAACGCCATCGCGCAACGGCCGTATGGCTTGAATGTTGGCCGGTGTCTTGCCCATCATCGGCTTGGCTTCGTCGCCGACGACCTTGACGCGGCGCACGCCGCCGATCGTTTCAAGGGCAATGACGGACGGTTCGTTGAGGACAATGCCCCGATCGCGAACGTGAATGACCGTGTTCACGGTGCCAAGATCGATGGCGATGCCGTGATTGGTAGAGGCAAATAGGCGTTTTATCACTGTCCGTCCGCGCGTGTTCAAGGATATCTGCTTTGCCCACCCGTCGCCCTAGCACAACATTCTCACGTTGGAGCGGCCCATTGGCGGGACCGTTGGAGTTTCCTGCCTCCAACCCCATGAAATGCGCGGTAAGGACCACGAATCGGTTGCATCGCGAGGATCACCTGCGATCGTTGCCATCGATCTCGTCACGAACATCGCCCTCTTGCTGTCGATCCATGGGAGCCAAGCCTTGAAAGTCGCTGTTTTCAGTACACATCCTTTTGATCGGCGCTTCTTCGACGACGCCAATGCAGCAGCAACTCGGCGGCATATATTGACGTTTCTGGATGCCCGGCTTGACGCCAGATCGGCGCTGCTGGCAGCCGGGCATCAGGCTGTCTGCGTCTTTGTGAACGATCGGCTGGATAGCGCGACGCTGGAAGTGCTGGCCGAGCAAGGCGTGCGTTTGCTGGCTTTGCGAAGCGCCGGTTTCAATCATGTCGATCTGGTCGCAGCGGCGCAACTGGGCCTGAGCGTCGCTCGCGTTCCGGCCTATTCGCCCGACGCCATCGCCGAGCATACGGTAGCGATGATCCTGACGCTCAATCGAAAAATCCACAAGGCTTATGCTCGTATCCGAGAAGGGAATTTTGCGCTCGACGGTCTGCTGGGTTTCGACTTACGGGGGCGGACGGTCGGCATCGCGGGCACGGGCAAGATCGGTCTGAATGTCGCGCGTATCATGCGCGGTTTCGATTGCGAGGTGATCGCATATGATCCCTTTCCGGACGAAGCCGGACTGGCCACGGTGGGCGGCCGCTATGTGCCATGGAAACAGTTGCTGGAACAGTCCGACATTCTCTCACTCCATTGCCCCCTGAACGCTGAGACACGGCATCTTGTCGATGCGGCAGCTATTGCGCAGATGAAGGAGAATGTCATGCTGATCAACACCAGTCGCGGTGCCGTGGTCGACACGCGCGCGCTGATCAATGGGTTGAAAAATGGCCGGATCGGCTATGTCGGACTCGATGTGTATGAAGAGGAGGAAGGGTTGTTCTTCGCGGACCTGTCGGACCAGCCGATCCAGGATGATGTCTTCGCGCGGCTTTTGACTTTTCCCAATGTGCTGATTACCGGGCATCAGGGGTTCTTCACGCAGGAAGCCCTGACCGCTATCGCGGAAACCACGATCGCCAACATCTCGGCGTTTGAAGAAAATGGCAAGCCGCTTTATCCGGTTCGGCCCGCTGGGATAAAGGGTCCGGAATATCGCGAATGCATCTATGTGGTCGCCGGTTGGCCGATAGCATTCTCCGTCACAGCCTGACCGGCATTGGCAACGTGCGCTCCGCAACCGGTCTGACTGGTGCCCACATGGAAGACGCCGAGGATGCGCCTGTATTCCTCCCCGACGCGCACCGGTCGCTCCGGCGCAAGCCAGAGGGCACAAACGGCCTCGCGGCTCACGTCGCGCGGCGTCATGAAGGATTTCCAGCGCGAATTACCGGGCGCAATATTCCCTGGATTGCATCTTCGCCGCGGTCGTGACGGGACGGATCATGCGGATTTTTCCAAGCGCTTCGCCTGCTGCCACAGGTCTTCCTTCTCGTCGAGCGAAAGGGTGGCGAAGCTATCGCCCGCGATATGCTCCATGGCGCGGAACCGTCGACCGAACTTGGCATTCGCCTTCCGAAGAGCATTTTCCGGATCTACTTTAAGATGTCGCGCGAGGTTGACGACGGCGAAAAGCAGGTCGCCGACCTCTTCCTCGCGCGCTTCCTGACCCTCGGCTTCCCGCACCTCGTCCAGTTCCTCCGCAATCTTGCCCATGGCGCCAACCGTGTCGGGCCAGTCAAAGCCGGTACGCGCCGCTCGCTTCTGTAGTTTCTCGGCACGCAGCAAGGCGGGAAGGGCATTGGCGACGCCCGCCAGCGCGCTCGGATCCGGCTCCTTCTCGGCGCGCTCTGCTGCCTTAATGATTTCCCATTGAGCATGACCATCCTCTCGCCGTGCCCCTTCGCCGAAGACGTGGGGATGTCGCCGAACCATCTTTTCAGTGATGGCGTCAATCACGTCCTGCAATGCGAAATGGCCCGCCTGTTCAGCGATTCGGCTATGAAATGCTACTTGCAGCAGGAGGTCCCCCAGTTCGTCGCGCAGCGCCGCCATGTCCCCGCGCTCGATGGCGTCGGCGACTTCATAGGCTTCCTCGATCGTATAGGGTGAGATGGAGGCGAAATCCTGTTCAATATCCCATGGGCAACCGGTGTCGGGATCGCGCAGCCGGGCCATGACGTTGGCGAGCGGCATGATATCGGCGGGGCTGGCTTGGGGCATGGGAACCTTGGTATTGCGGCGAACGATCATAGCGATAAGCGCCGCGCAAGGGGAAAGCCAGCATGAATGTCGAAGAATATACTCCCT
>NZ_DATKFP010000296.1:0-4734 GCF_035511395.1 Sphingobium sp. | reverse complement strand
TAGGGAAGGTCTGAACAAGTCGCCGAGAGAGTTGGTCGACCCCATTCGTCGCGTCCTCGACGCGCTCGAGGCTCCGGAGTCGGTCTGAGGCGCGTGAATCGCTGTGGATGCTCAATTGTGCGCATTCTGAGCCGCCATTCTTGGCGTTCACGCGTACTTCGGACGCAACTTCCCCGTCGATCCCAACAACTGCTTTCGCGCCATCCACAGGTTCGACAGCGCGAACAGCGTCAACATCTGCACCAGGTTCTTCGCCAATCCACGGAAGCGCACCTTCGTGTATCCGAATTGCCGCTTGATCACGCGGAACGGGTGCTCGACCCGAGCACGAATGCGCGCCTTCTCTTTCTCGATCTCTTGCAGCCGCGTTTTCTCTTTCCCCTCAGGCATCGCGTTCAGTTTGCCCCGCTTGGCTGCGATCTTCCACGTCAGCTTCTTGCGTGCCACGCGCTTGTCCGCGCCCGTGTAGCCGGCATCGGCGTGGACGACCGTCTCGTGGCCGTGCAGCAACTCGTCGACGATCTCGATATCGGCCTCGTTGGCCGCCGTCGTCACCACCGTATGCACGAAGCCCGAATCGGTATCGACGCCGATATGCGCCTTCATCCCGAAGTACCACTGGCTGCCCTTCTTGGTCTGGTGCATCTCAGGGTCGCGCTCGCCATCGGCGTTCTTCGTCGAACTCGGCGCAGCGATGATCGTCGCGTCAACGATGCTGCCGCGCTTGAGCATCAGTCCCTTGCGGGTCAGAAGCGCGTTGACCCTGTCGAAGATCATCGGCGCGAGGTCGTTGGTCTCGATCAGACGGCGAAAGTTGAGGATCGTCGTCTCGTCGGGGATCGCCTGCAGGGTCAGCCTGGCGAACTTGCGCATCGAGCTGATCTCGTACAGCGCCTCTTCCATCGCCGGATCGCTCAACCCGAACCAGTTCTGCATCAGATGCACGCGCAGCATCGCTTGCACCGGATACGGTCGTCGGCCGCGCCCGGCGACCGGATAGAACGGCTCGATCACCTTCAACAGCGGCGCCCACGGAACGACCGTGTCCATCTCGGCGAGGAACACCTCGCGCCGCGTGGTCTTCTTCTTCGCGGCGTACTCCGCGTCTCCAAAGCTCATCTGGTCCATCGATTCGCGGCCTTGCTGGGGTAGCGTGATTTCACCACAATCACAGCGACTTGTTCAGACCTTCCTTAAGGCAGCAATCCTTGCTCAATCCTTGCTTCGCGCAAAGCCATCTGAAGCATCTGCAATCCTGGGTGAGTATCGCAGCAGGGCAGCCGCTGGCGATGGGCTGGGACGATTGAAGGGCATCCTGCCGAGCAAGCGGTATTCGGGAAGATCGAGACTTGGCGTACAGTCCTGGGGTGCGTGCAAACGAAACGGGCATTGCGATCGCCCGCGGCCGTGCGACACTACGCACGTCGGACATGTCGACGCAGATATCCGGGGGTGGACGCATGCAGGCAACGTCGAGCCATCGCAGGCCATTGCCCGCTTTCCTCTGCGCGGCCGCAGCGATCTACGTCGCCAACATCTTCCTTGCGCGCACGCACGCGCAGTGGAGCACCGAGCCGTTCCCCGAGTGGGCCGTTGCGTTCGATGTATTCCTGCTTATTCCGGTCCTCTATCTCCTGATCCTGAGGCCGACCTTCAGGAAGGCAGGGCTCGCAGCGTTCGCACTCGTGTCGCTCGGCATCCTGGTGGGATCCTTCGCGATCCCGCCAGACGAGAAGGCGTGGTGGACGACGTTCGAGCAAGTTCGCTGGATCTACCTCGGCGCCCTCGCCGCAGCGCAGATCACCGTGATCGGCGCGGTCCTGCGAGACATCCGCCGTAACCGGCATGCGCCGAACCTCGAGTTCGCGATCGAGGGCGCGATCGCGCGCCGCGTCAGGGAACCCGCGATCCGCCGCCTGCTGCAGGCCGATGCGCGGATGTGGGCGTATGCGCTGGTGCGCAATCACGCGCGCTTCACCTGGCCCGCGGAAGCGTTCTTCGGTGCGAAGCACGACTCCAATGCGTCCAACCAGCAGGCGTTCCTGCTGCTGATGGTAGCGGAGGTGCCGATCGCGCACTTCTTCATCCATCTGTTGAGTCCGACCGCTGCGATCGTGGTATCCGCGCTTTCGCTGTATGGCCTCGTCTTCCTGCTGGCCGAATACCGGGCCACGCTGTATCGCGGTTCGACGCTCCAATGCGATCACCTGCATGTTCGCAGCGGCGTCCTCGGCGACCTGATCGTACCGTATGCGTGCGTGCGATCGATTGAGCGCGTGAGCCACCGCCCGCGCCGCGCACGCCGGGCGCTTCGCTACACGGGGACGGGAACGGCCAACGTGAAGCTCGTACTCGATGCGGGTACGCGGCTCGATACGCTGGCTGGGTCGCGCGAGGTGGACGTCGTGTACCTCGGGCTTGATGAGCCTGAACGCTTCCTCGCGGAGCTGCGGTCTCGTCTCGGGACCTGACTCGCGGCGCTCCGCGCGTGCAGCGCACCGGCGCATGGATGTGCAAGGCCTGCGATTAACGACGACGCGCGGTCGCCGCGCCGACTCACTCGTGCTACGTTGGGTCGATGCGATCGCGCGGGAGCCCCGCACGGACCGAAACCTGCGGGGCCGAGTACGCATGATGCACGCCAGGCGCAGCTTTCTCGCGAGCCTCGCTGCGGCAACCGCGGCCCTCGTCGTGTGCGCGCCGGCGACGACGCGTGCAGGAGCCCACCCTGTGGGCGATCCGCGCGGGAAACCGATCGTTCGCGCAGGGACGATTGACGCGCGATCACGCACAGGGTGCGCTCCTGCGAAGATCGTTCCAGGAACCGGAGAGGATCGGATGTACGGAGTGATCGGAAAGATGCGCGCGGTGGCAGGGCGTCGCGACGACCTGGCCACGATCCTGCTCGAAGGCGTTTCGCAGATGCCGGGCTGCCTTTCCTACGTCGTCGCGAAAGATGCGTCGGATGCCGAGGTGCTCTGGGTCACCGAGGCCTGGGACGGCAAGGACAGCCATGCCGCGTCGCTGTCGCTGCCGTTCGTGAATGACGCGATTGCGCGCGCGAAGCCGCTGATCGCCGCGTTCGAGCAGTACATCGAGACAACGCCGGTCGGCGGGCACGGGCTCGGCGGCGCTTGAGGATGCCGTTCCTCGCGCGCATCGACGCTTCCCGCAGGCGCCCACCCGGTGGTCGATCCGCGCAGGAAGCCGGGGTCAGAGGCGTCTTTCCTGACGCACCCTCGCGTCCCATCCGTGATCGGAAGTCTGGCCTGAGCAGGAACTCACTGGGTCATTGCACAGAAGTCGTCGGTAGCCACGGGCCTGGCGAACTTGCCGACCGTTGAGTGACCGTCGGGAGTAGCATCCGCCCGGTATTCCTGGGAGGGGAGCTGGACCGTGCGGTGCACCGCTGCAATTGCGCTTGTCCTGCTGGTCGCGACGCCTGTTGCGGCGCTCGCGCATTTCGACCTTGTCGATCCCGTGTCCCGCTACGAGACCACGCTGTTCGGCCGACCTTGCGGGCAGGACCCCGACACCGGGCGCGCGAACGAGACGACATTGTCGGCGGGCTCGACGATCACCCTGCGCTGGACCAGTACGATCTCGCATCCCGGTCACTTCCGCATCAGCTTCGACGAAGACGGCCAGGATTTTTCGGTGCCCGCCTCGCCGGACGATCTCTACACCGATTCGAATGTCGTCGCCGACGACATTCCCGGCCTGTCGGACGACCCGAACCGGTCGTTCTCGCTGGCCTTGCCTGATATCGAATGCGACAACTGCACGATCCAGCTGCTGCAGGTCCTGACCGATCATTTGCCCTATACCACCGACGGCAATACCGACGATCTACATTGGCAGTGTGCGGACGTGATCCTCGTTCGCGACGGCGTCTTCCATGACGGATTCGAGCGAGAACCGGAACGGCGAGAGACGGCGTCCGAATAAGCAGTCGCGCGCGTCCCTCGCGCAAGCTCGGAAAACCGGGGTCAGTGAGAGTCGCCTTTTCAGAACAAGGCTGGAACCGGGGATCACGACATCTACGCGCTACCAGTTCAAGAGGGGTGAACTCAACTGCGAAGTACAACGCGGTTGAAGGATGCCTCGAGTTCGGGTCAAGGCGTTCGGTAGCCTAACTGCTTTCGCGGTCGGCTGTTGGGTCGATCTTCTATCCGCTGCAGTTGCTTGTCGGTGATCGTGCCCAGGTGGCAGCCCTTGGGCAGTTGCTGGCGCAGCAGTCCATTGACGTTCTCGTTGCTGCCGAGCTGCCATGAAGCGAACGGATCGGGGAAACAGGTCCTGGCGTCGAGCGCTTGATCGATCAATGCGTGCTCGGCGAACTCGCTGCCATTGCCCAGCGTCACGGTGTGTACGCGCTGCCCCCAGTCGCTCGGACTGATGCGAGGGCATGAGCTCGCATCGTGACGACGCGCCTCACTGCAAGTGTGTGCCCGTCCGGCATCGTAGCCGTCCGACTTCTTGTTCCGCACAATCTACCGCGCAATGGTCGACGGACTGCGATCCAGTTGCTCGGCGATCTCCCGGTACGAGAGCAGACCGTCGAACAGCGCTTGAATCTGATACCTTTCTTCCCGGCTCAAGTGCGTACAGGTCATGTGCGGTTTTCACTTGTCGGTGAAGCCTCCCAGGCTAACGCACCTGGGCCTCCTCCCCCGATCAGGTGTTGCACTTCGGAGTTGAACCCGCGCGGAAACCCTACGTCGTGCCTGCCGA
>NZ_DATKFP010000295.1:0-2042 GCF_035511395.1 Sphingobium sp. | reverse complement strand
AACCGCGTGGCTTGGATACGCATTCCTGGCCTGCGTCAACGTTCAAGCGCAGGTTCAATCCCGCGATGCGGCACCTTGCAGCTTGTCCATTGAAGAACCGCAAGCTGCAGTGACCCGCGCGGTCACCTGGCGGGACATCCTTGGCCTCCGGGATTTCGGCGCGCTCGGGTTGAGCAACAGTCCTGAGCCGTTCAGCGTGTCGCCAGCCGGGGATATAGCCGCGCTGCAACTGCGCGAGGCCGATGTCGAAAACGATCGATACTGCACCGCAGTCGTTCTGGTCGACCTCAGTCGACGGCGTGCCCCAACGGTGATCGACAACGGAGGAGAGATCGTTGCCGCGAGTTCGACGCGATATGGGATGAGCGACCTTCCGCTCGGCATCCCGAAGCCGGCCCTGCTGCGATGGTCGCCCGACGGGAGACACCTGGCCTACACCAAGACCTTCGACGACCATTCCGAAATCTGGACCTACGATCGTTCGAATCGGCACGTCAGGCGCGTGGTGACGAGCGCCGCTGACATCCTCGACATGGCTTGGTCACAAGATGGACGACGCCTGCTTTACTCCAGTCAGCCCGGCCTGCTTGACGCGCGAGCCGCGATTGCCGCCGAAGGCAATGATGGCTATCGTTATGGCCCGCGCTTCTGGCCGTTATCCAGCGACAAACCTATGCCATCCGACGTTCCGGTGGTCGACAGCGCGTGGGACGTCGAAGCCGGCGCTCAAACGCCCTTGACGCAACAAGACCCAGGGGTTCTTCATCCGTCGCTCGCCTGGCCGAGCGGGGCCGGCACGGCCGCGTTCGCCGCAAGCACCGCCCTGGTTGCCTGGACCGTCCCGCAGAGTACCGACCTCGATGCGGTCACCGAACTGCGCATCAAATGGCCCGGTGGAGAAGAAACGCCCTGCCCCTTCCCTGCATGCCGCAACGTCACCGGCCTGTGGTGGGCACCCGACGGGAAGCGGCTGATCTTCCAGCGGCAGTCGGGCCCTGCGGAGAGTCGAACGGAATTCTATTCCTGGTCGCTCGGCACACAGGCGCCGAGGCGCCTTCTGGACACGCCGGATGCTCTTTTCGGATGCGCCTCGGCGGGGCTGGAACTGCGCTGCGCGCAGGAAACATCCGGTCGGCCGCGAAGGCTGATTGCGCTGGACGTACGCTCGGGTAAGCGCCGCGAAGTGTTCGATCCGAACCCCGCGTTCTCGTCGCTCCGGGTGGGCAATCTCCGCCGGCTCGTATGGTCGAACGCATTCGGCCTCGAGACATTCGGTGATCTCGTTCTTCCTCCAGGCTGGTCACCGGGAAAGCGTCTTCCGCTTGTTGTCGTCCAATACGAATCGCGCGGCTTCCTACGTGGTGGTACAGGCGACGAGTATCCGATCCAGGCGATGGCTGCGCAAGGACTTGCCGTACTGAGTTTCAACAGGCCGACCTGGTACGGAATGACACGCCATCCCAAATCGGATGAAGAGTTCTATGCCTTCAACAACGAGAACTTTGCCGACCGCAGGAGCAATCTGTCATCACTCGCAGAGATCATCGGCAAGCTCGACCGAGAGGGCATCATCGACCCGGCGAGGATCGCCATAACCGGCCAGAGCGACGGCGCCGTAACGGCGACTTTCGCGCTCGCCAATTCGTCGCTGTTTTCAGCCGCCATCCTCAGCACCTGCTGCGAAAGCGAGCCTGCTCAAGTCGCCAGCGGCCTCGCGCTCGACGAGTTTTATGTGTCTATGGGATACCCGGCCACGCGCGCCACCGGAGCAGATTTCTGGCGCATCAATTCGCTTGTCGATGCCCCCGGTGCGAAGAAAGTTCCGATCCTTGTCCAGGCGGCATCGAGCGAATTCAGGATGGCTCTGGCGACGTATCGTGAACTCCACCGCAAGAACTGGCCCATCGAGATGTACGTGTATCCTGACGAAGGCCATGTGAAACTTCATCCGGCCCATCGAGCGGCGGTCTATAGCCGCAATCTTGCCTGGCTCCGGGAGCATCTTCAGGACCAGTGACGGCACCACATTTCGATCTCGTGCA
>NZ_DATKFP010000294.1:0-1534 GCF_035511395.1 Sphingobium sp. | reverse complement strand
CTTAAGCGCATCTTTGCCGTCGAACGGTGCATCCACGGCATTGACTTTGTAGCTTATGCGATCAGAGGCGGCGATGAGCTTTGCCAGTATCGTCTCGCCATCTGCGGCGGCGTGTCCAAGCAGATAGATGAGTGCCAGGATGTCGTTCTGGGCCCGGTGGCCTTCGAAGAACCAACCGCACTGGACGACGAGGTAGCCAAGCGCCCGGCCGTCGAAGCCTAGCTCAAGCCAATCGATTTCGGCCATCGAACATGCCCAGGGCCTGCCAGCGACGGCGGGCAGACGCCGATCGACGAATGGTCGGTCGAAGGCAGCGTTGTGGGCGACGATGATGTCGGCCGAGGACAGAAGCCCGATCGCCGCCTCGACGTCGATCGTCTGACCGCCAAGAATGTCATCGGTCAGCCCCGTCAATCGGGTGATCTGGGGGTCGAGCGGCACCCCGGGGTCTTCGCGCCATACGCGCGGTGTGCCGATCTGCACGATCCGCCCGAGCGCATCGAAGCGGAACCTCTGGATGGCCAGCTCGATGATCTTGTCGGCACTGTGATCAAGTCCGGTCGTTTCGACATCGATGGCGACGCCGACCCGCAGTGGAGGCTGCGGCTCGCCGAAGTACAATCGCTCCGCCGGCACCAGGCGGCGCAGCACCCTGAAGTCGGGATGGGCGCTAAGGAGGTCTGCCGCCTCGTGGCAAGCGGTTTGGGAGGCCGTCATGCAGCCCCCGATGAAAGGCCTGCGCGCTACAGGCAAGGCGCCCCGGGCGAGAAGCCGGGGACAGTCCTTCTCCAGAAGGCGCGTAGAACTGCTGTCGAACATTGGCAGGCCTGCGATCGCGTCCGAGGGGCAGAGGCACCGCGCACGCCGGATTCCGTGCGAGGCATTGCCGTAAGTTTGAGGCTAGCCGTGATAGGCAGTTGCATCGATCTGCTCGGCGACGTCATCGCCCGGAGCGCCGTAACCGTCATCGCCCGCCTCCTGAGCATGAGCGCGCACTTCCTCGATGCGCCGGGCAATCTCGCGCTCAAAGACCTTGAGCATAAGGCCAGAGCCCGCAGGCATGGCGGCGACCTCTTCACTGGCCCCCGGCAGTTCGCGCTGCAAACGGGCAGTCACGGCCTCCACGCGCCGGACTGTGGCCCTAGGAGAAAGGCCTGAGGCTTCGGCCATGCGCTGCCAGTGCTTTGCGTAGATGTGCCGGCCCCGACGCTGCCCGCCGATGGCCTGGGCATGGTTCTGGGTGATGTTCGCCCAGCCAAGGCCCGACATGAGATCGTAGAGTGGAGCAAAGCGGGGAGCCTGATGCATGAGCAGGACCGAATAGTTCTTTGCGTGGGAATCGACATTGCCGATGGCGATATTGAAGATCACGGCGTCGAGCAGCTGCGTGATTTCCCGTGCAGTCATATGCGCGCGCACGGTCGCGAAAAAATCCGCGATCGAAGGGCCGCGCGTGCCCGTGCCGTTGTACTCGTACTTGGCGACGGGAGGGCGGCCCAGCGCCTGGCAAAAGTCCTCCTGATGAATTCGTCGC
>NZ_DATKFP010000293.1:0-41540 GCF_035511395.1 Sphingobium sp. | reverse complement strand
GCAGGTTCAACGCATTCTGGTCCTGCGCGACCAAAGTGGTCGCCTCGGCAATGTCCGACCGCGCCGAATCATAGCTGGTCTGCGCCTGCCGCACTTCCAGTTCGGACGCTATGCCCTTGTCGAACCGCGCCTTGGTCAGTTCCAGCGTCTTGCCGAACGCTTTTTCCAGATCGCGGGCGATGCGCAGCCTTTCCTGGTCCGCCGCCATCGTCAGCCAGGCATTGGCCGTCTCAGCGATCAGGGTGGTCTGCGCCGCGTTGCGAGTTTCGACGCTCGCGAAATACTGCTCCTGCGCCGCCCTGGTCAGGTTGCGCACCCGGCCGAACAGGTCGATTTCCCAAGCCGATATCCCTACCTGCGCCTGATAGACGTCCGTGTTCAACCGCTGGGCCTGACCGAACTGGACGAGTGGCTGTTCGGAATAGGTCGCCGTCCCGGTCGCGCCCACCGTGGGGAGGAGATCGGCTCGTTGCACCCGATATTGCGCCCGCGCCTGCGCCACGTTCGCGACTGCCAGACGGAGGTCGCGATTATTGGCGAGCGCGGTTTCGATCACCCGCGCCAGTCGGACATCGGTGAAGAAATCGCGCCAGCCGGTTTCTGCCGGCACGATCGCGGCCTGTCCGCCATCGGCGGCATAGGCCGGCCCCTGCGGGCTGGCGGCGGGCACCGGCAATTCCGGCCGCACATATTTGGGTGCCATGTCGCAGGCGGCCAGTGCCAGCGAGAGAGTAACGGCGCCCAGCGCTTTCAAATTGCGCATGGTTTTCAAGCCTCCTGCGGCGCGTGCGGCGTTGCCGTATCGTCAGCCGCTTCATGGTTCTTATGTTCGCGGAACAGCCGCTTCACGACGGTAAAAAAGACGGGGACGAAGAAGACCGCCAGCACCGTCGCCGACAGCATGCCGCCGACAACCGCCCAGCCGATCGCATTCTGACCGCCTGCGCCTGCGCCCTTCGACATCGCCAGAGGCAGCACGCCGAAGATGAAGGCGAAGCTGGTCATCAGGATCGGTCGCAGACGCAGCTTGCCCGCTTCCAGCGCCGCCTGAGCGGGCGCCATGCCTTCGCGCATCTTTTCCTCGGCAAACTCGACGATCAGAATCGCATTCTTCGCCGACACACCGATGGTCGTGATCAAGCCGACCTGAAGATAGATGTCGTTGTTCAGCCCTGCCAGCCTGGCCGCGATCACCGCACCCAGCACGCCCAGCGGAACCACCAGCATCACCGCGATCGGCACCGACCAGCTCTCATAGAGAGCCGCAAGGCACAGGAACACGATCAGCATCGACAGCGCATAGACATAGGGCGCCTGACCACCGGACGTCCGCTCCTCATAGGAAATGCCGTTCCAGCTGAAGCCGATGCCGGCCGGCAGCTTGGCGGCGAACTCCTCCATCGCCTGCATCGCCGTACCGCTCGACACGCCCGGCGCAGGCGCGCCCTGGATGTTCATCGACGGAACGCCGTTGAACCGCTCCAGGCGCGCCGGCCCCTGCACCCATTCGGTGGTGGCGAAGGCCGAAAGCGGCGCCATCGTGCCGGAGCTACCACGGACATGGAAAGCATTGATGGCATCGGGCGACGTCCGGAAAGGCGCTTCCGCCTGAACGAAGACCCGCTTCACGCGATCACGATCGATGAAGTCGTTGACGTAGGTGCCACCCAGATTGGTGCTGATCGTGTCGTTGACGTCGGACTGGGCGATCCCCAGCGCACCCGCCGCCGACTGATCGACGTTCAGCTTCAACTGCGCCGTATCTTCCAGACCGTTGGGACGGACCTGCGCCAGACGCTTGTCGCCCATGGCCATACCAAGGAGCTGATTACGGGCCGCCAGCAACTTTTCATGGCCCAGATTGGCCTGGTCGAGCAGCTGGAAGTCGAAACCGGACGCGTTGCCGAGTTCCTGCACTGCCGGCGGCACGAAGGCGAAGGCCATGCCCGACGAGATCTTCTGGAACGCCATGTTGGCGCGCAGGGCGATCGCTGGAACCCGGTCGTCGGCGGCCTTGCGGTC
Source organism: Sphingobium sp. (assembly GCF_035511395.1). Classification (GTDB taxonomy): domain Bacteria; phylum Pseudomonadota; class Alphaproteobacteria; order Sphingomonadales; family Sphingomonadaceae; genus Sphingobium. Next base: position 39,518 of record NZ_DATKFP010000293.1, on the reverse strand, counting down.
CTCCCAATCCTTCATTCGGGCGAACACGATGCCGACATTCTGCCCCTGCCCCACGAAGCCGAAGCCTGCGATGGTGAAGACAGCAGAGACGTTCTTCTTCTCGTCCACCATATAATGGTTGCGCATCCGGGTCAGCGCGCGCTCGGTTTCTTCCAGCGTCGTGCCCGCAGGCAGCGACACCTGGTTGATGATGATGCCCTGATCTTCATCCGGCAGGAAGCCGCTCGGCAGGCGCAGGAAGATGAAGGCCATGCCGACCACGATCAGGCCGTAGACCAGCATCGTCCGGCCCCAGCGATGCTCGACCTTCTCGACGCCCTTGCCGTAACGGACCACGCCCTTGTCGAAAGTGCGGTTGAACCAGTCGAAGAAGCGGCCGAAGACGGAGCCGATCGGCCCGTTCCAGCTATGGCCGTGCGAGGCCGGCTTCAGGATCGTGGCGCACAGTGCCGGAGTCAGGATCAACGCCACCAGCACCGACAGGATCATCGACGACACGATGGTGATCGAAAACTGGCGGAAGATGACGCCGGTGGAGCCGCCGAAGAAGGCCATCGGCAGGAACACTGCCGACAGGACCAGGCCGATGCCGATCAGCGCGCCGCTGATTTCGTCCATCGACTTGCGCGCGGCTTCTTTAGGGCTGAGCCCCTCGTCCTGGATCAGACGTTCGACATTCTCGACGACGACGATCGCGTCGTCGACCAGCAAACCGATCGCCAGCACCATGCCGAACAGGGTCAGCGTGTTGATGGTGAAGCCCGCCACGCTCAGGATCGCGAGCGCGCCCAGCAGAACCACCGGCACCGCGATCGTCGGGATCAGCGTCGCACGCCAGTTCTGAAGGAACAGGAACATGACGACGAAGACGAGCAGCACCGCCTCGAACAGGGTGTGGATGACCTGCTCGACCGACAGCTTGACGAAAGTCGAGTTATCGACCGGGAAGTCATATTTGACCCAGCTGGGGAAGTTCTTCGACAGCTGGTCGACGCGGCTCTTCACCGCTTCCACAGTGTCGAGCGCATTCGCGCCCGGTGCCAGCTTGACGCCAAAGCCCGAGGCTGGATGACCGTTGAATTTCACGCCGAAACCATAGGTTTCCGCGCCCAGTTCGACCTTGGCGACGTCCGACATCAGCACGACTGAACCGTCGCTGTTGCTGCGCAGGCGGATATTGCGGAATTCCTCCGGCGTGCGCAGACGCGACTGGGCGGTGACGGTGGCGTTGAGCGCCTGCCCCTTGGGCGAGGGCGAACCACCGATCTGACCGGCCGACACCTGCGCGTTCTGCGCCGTGATCGCCGACTTCACATCCCCGGTCGTGATGCCCAGATTGGCCATCTTGTAGGGGTCGAGCCAGATACGCATGGCATAAGGCGAACCGAACAGCTGTGTATCGCCGACACCGGTGACGCGGCTGATCGGATCCTGAAGCGTCGACGCGATGAAGTCGCTTGCATCTTCCTGGTCGTGAATGCCGTCATCGGCATAGACGGCCATGATCAGCAGGAAGCTGGAGGTCGACTTGCTGACGCGCAGGCCCTGCTGCTGCACTTCCTGGGGCAACAGCGGCGTCGCTTGCGACAGCTTGTTCTGCACCTGGACCTGCGCGATGTCGGGATCGGTGCCCTGCTCGAAGGTCAAGGTGATGTTGAGGTTGCCGGAACCGTCGCTGGTCGACGAGAAATAGCGCAGATTATCGATGCCCTTGAGCTGCTGCTCGATGATCTGCGTCGTCGTGCTTTCCAGCGTCTGGGCGTTGGCACCCGGATAGGTGGTCTGGATCGTCACCGCCGGCGGCGCGATTTCGGGGAACTGCGCGACCGGTAGCGAGCGGATCGCAAGCAACCCGGCAAGCATGATGACGATGGCGATGACCCACGCGAAGATGGGCCTGTCGATGAAATAGCGGGCCATGGCTTACTTCGCCCCGCCCTGCGCGCCCGGCGCTCCGTTCTGGGTGGCGGTGATCTGCTGCGGCGCGCCGGGCCTAACGACGGAACCGGGGCGCAGGTTCACCAGCCCTTCCACGATCAGCTTGTCGCCGGGCTTGAGGCCGCTCGTCACGATCCACTTGTCGCCAATGGCGCGGTCGACCTCGACCTGACGCAGCTCGACCTTGTTGTCCTTGCCCACGATCATCGCGGTCGCACGACCGCGCGCATCACGGCTAATGCCCTGCTGCGGCGCCAGGATAGCCTGGGCTACCTGCCCTTCGACCAACTTCGCGCGCACATACATGCCGGGCAGAAGCAGACCATCGGGATTGAGGAAGCTGGCGCGCATCGTGACAGCGCCGGACGTCTGATCGACGGTCACTTCGGAAAATTGCAGGCGCCCCTCGATCGGATAGGCGCTGCCATTGGGCAGCAGCAACTGTATCCGCGCACCTCCCGCTTCACTGACGCCACCCTTCTTCATTGCCTGCTTGAGGTCGATGACCTGGGCAGCCGACTGGGTCACGTCGACATAGACCGTATCGGTACGCTGGATCGTCGTGAGCGCATCCGCCTGCCCCGCCTGAACAAGAGCGCCAGGAGTGAAGAGCGAACGGCTGATACGGCCGGAAATGGGCGCGCGAATGCGGGTGAAATTCTGGTTCACCTGCGCCGCCTGCAAGGCACCACGCTGCGCTGCAACATTGGCGCGCGCCTGCTGCGCCGTAGCGACAGCATCGTCATATTGCTGCTTGCTGACGGCGTTGATGCCGACCAGTTCCTTGTAGCGCTGCGCCTGCAAGTTGGTCGAATTGATCGTGGCATTGGCGCTGGCGAGCGAGCCCTGCGCCTGTGCGAGCGCGGCGCGATAGGGGGCGTCGTCGATCTCGTAGAGCAACTGGCCAGCGCGCACGAAACCGCCCTCTTCGAACAGGCGACGGCGAATGATCCCGCTGATCTGCGGCCGAACTTCAGCCGTCTCGAAAGCGGTTATGCGGCCCGGCAGTTCGTTGAGCAGCGGCGCCGACTCGGTCTTCAACGTCACCACGCCGACTGCTGGCGGCGGAGGCGCAGGCGGCGGACTCTCGCCGCACGCGCTGAGCGCCAAGGCCGACGCGCACGCCAGCAATCCGGTGAAAATCCCCTTTTGCATCGCTGAATTCCGTTTCACTAAGGATCAGATGTTCGGAATGAACGTTCATTCCGCTTGCCCGGCACGTAGGATCATGGCACAGAATATTCAAGAGGCGAAAAACGCCAAGGGGTAGAAAATGGTTGCAGTGCAGCATGAAAAAGACGGTCGAAGCCGTATATTGACCGCGGCGCGTGACCTGTTTGCGACACGCGGGTTTCATCAGACCTCAATGGCGCAACTCGCATCCGCTGCTCAGGTTTCGGTCGGCCAAATCTACCGCCTTTTCAAGGGCAAGGAAGATATCATCGAGGCGCTGGTCCAGTCGGACTCTGATGCATGGAATGCCGACATGGTTATTTTGCGCACAAAGCTGGAAGCCGGCGAACTCAGCCTTGAGCAAACTTTCGAGCAACTTTTGCTGCATGGCACCGAAAGCGAGAAGGATGAGGCCTTCTCCTTCGACATATTGGCCGAGTCGTTTCGCAATGACGCGGTCGGCGAAACGATCGCCACTTTATGCGCCGGATTTCGTGCCATTCTGCGCGATTTCGCCTGCATCGCCAATCCCGATTTGTCGGGCGAAGCGCTGGACGCAGCGGAAGAATTGATCCTCGCCTGCATGTTCGGATTCGGCCATCGCAGCGTCTCGCGCCCGAAACTGAGTGCTCAGCGCGCCGCCCGACGCGGCTCTCAGATGATCGTCGCCGGACTGAAGGCCGTGCATTGACGGTTCAAACCAACCGTCGATACACATCCACCGTTTCATGCGCGCAGCGGTCCCAGCTATATCCGCCGGCCACCGCCAACCCTTTCGCGATCGCCGCCTGTCGCCAGGACGCATCGACCAGCGCCCGCTCCAGTTTCCGGGAAAAATCGCTGACATCTTCCGGCTGCACCAGCATGGCAGCGCCCCCGGTGACTTCGGGCAGGCAGGATGCGTCGGACACCACGGCAGGCACGCCGCTCGCCATAGCCTCGACCGGCGGCAGGCCGAATCCCTCATAAACGGATGGATAGACGAACAGCGCGGCTCCGGCATAGAGCTGCGGCAAATCCTCCTCCGGTACATAGCCTAGATAGCGAACCCATCCCTGCCGCGCGCCCTTGTCCATCAGGTTGCGCACCCCATCGCTGAGCCAACCCGCCCCGCCAGTCACCATCAGCGGCCAACGGTCGCGTACCGCCGACGGCAGATTTTCCCAGGCATGGAGCAATTCGCTGATCCGCTTGCGCGGCTCGACGGTCGAGACGCAAAGCGCATAGCCCTGCGGCACCATATCATAGCGCTTGAGTGCCGGCCTGATGGCATCCACCGGGCGCGGATGAAAGGCCGGACTGGCCGCAAGCGGAACCGCTGTGATCCTGCCTACGTCGAAACCCAGAAAATCGGCCACCTCCGTGCGCGTCGTCTCGCTGTCGGTGATGATATGTCCGGCCCGGTCGACCGAGCGGCGGAAATAGCGCTCGAACTGGCGCAACCGCTCGGCCGGATGGGTGTCGGGATAGCGAAGGATGGAAAGGTCGTGGACCGTGATGACGCCGCCGGCCGCTGCCGGTGGCAGGAAATAATTGGGTCCATGGAATACGCATCCACGCATGGCCGCCGCGTCGCGCAGCCTTAATGCCCACCGGGATCGATTGCGCAACCATCGCAACGGCTTGTTGCCCCATAAGGGGATACCGGCCGGATCGAGCAGTTGTGCCGGCCGCGCAATCCATTTTCCGTTGCGATAGTAACGAAGGCTGCGCACGCCGCTGACGAACGGCAGGCGCTGTGCCAGTTCCCAATTGTAGCGGCCGATACCCGACAGATGAGGACCGAGCGCCTCGACCGACAATATGACCCGCAGGCTCATCGCGCCATGTCCGTCATTCGCGCGTACCTTCCCCAATGATCAGCGGGGCCTAGCGTCAACTACGCCGTCTTCCAATCCCTTATTTCGCCGTCGCGCCCTCCGGCAGGACGACCGTGGACCAGCTCTTGCCCGGTACCAGATATTTGGCGGCCAGCGCCTGCAAGTCCGCCGGCGTCACCGTCAGCATGTCTTTCGACATGGTCTGCATCGCCTGGACATAGCGAGGATCATGGGTCGCCCCCTCCATCTGATTCATCCAGAAGGCGTTGCCGGTGCTCGCCCGCATCAGCAATTGCTGCATCGGCGCGACCGCCCGCTGCAATTCATCGGCGCTGACTGGCGTCTTTACCAGGTCGGCCGCCGTCGCCTTAACCACATCGTAGAAATAGGCGACCCGAGCCGGCCGGACCTGGCTGGTGACGAGAATATAGCCGCCACTTTCATAGGAGAAGGGCCAGTTATTCTGCACGCTGGGCGAATAGGCCGCCCCCTCGGTCGAACGCAGCTTGTCGAACAGGCGGTCGTTGAAAATCTGGGTCAGGATTTCCAGCTGCCGCCCTTCCTTCTGGAGCGCGAAGCCGCCGGCCGTCGGCCAGGCCATGACCGCCGCCGCCTGATCCTTGTCGCCCTTGTGCCGCAGGACGACGGGCGCCTCCACATGGGCAGGGAAACGCATTGCCTTGTTGGCGGCGGGCACCGGCGTGTCGGCGCGCTTGGGCATGGCGCCAAAGGTTGCCGAAACCGCCTGGATCGCCTCTTCCGCCTTCACATGGCCGAAAATCTGGATCTCGATCGGCCCGGATGCCAGCACCGGCTCCCAGGTCGAACGGAAAGCCTGCGGCGTCAGCGCCTCGATCTCGGTCCGCGATGGAGTGCGGAACCGCACATCCTTGTCATGCAGCAGCCAGTTGAGATCGCGCCCCAGCACCGCGTCGGGCGACCGAGACATGGCGTCGTAGGCGACGATCGCACCGGTCTTCACCCGCGCGATCGGCGCGGGATCCCACCCCGGCGCGGCCAGTTTCGCCGCGAACAGCCGCAACTGGTCCCTATAGTCGGCCGGGCGCGTGATTGCCTGCAATTCGAAAGCATCGTCATCGACGTCGAAATCCAGGCCCATGCGGCGTCCGATAGTCAGCTCGTCCAGTTCCCGCTGGCCCAGCTTGCCGATGCCGCTTGCCACCAACGCATAATCGCCCGCCCAACTCGCGACCGGTTTGGTTGGTGAGAAAGCCTGCTGCCCATGACCGAAACGCACATTGATCCGCACCTTCTCCGGCTCGGCATCATTGGCAAACAGGGTCAGCTTGACGCCATTGGAGAAGGTGATCGTCTCCATGCCCGGCAGGCCGACCTGCTCGCGCGATACCACCGTGGCTGGCGCACCGAATTTGGGCAGGTCGTCCATCGTCACCGGCTTGTCGGTCAGGCGGGCGTTGGTCGCCGCCTTGACCGGCGCAGCCACGGCCGCTGCCAGTTTCGCATCGACGCCCGGCTGAATCTTCCCAGTCACCAGCAGCGCGCGGAACACCCCGGCGGAAAACAGCCGCTGCGTCGACTCCAGTATCTTGGCTGGAGTCATCGCCGGCTTGCCTGAGCGGAAGATATCGACCGCAGCCTGCGGGCTGACCGTGGTTTCGCGAATATCGACCGCGCTCACCAGATCGGTCGCCTGTTTGGCCCCGGCTTCCGTCGGCGAATTTTCGACCTGAATGGCGAGCGCCATATCCATCTGTGCATATTCGCGGTCTATTTCAGCCTGGCTGGGCGGCGTCGCCTTCGCATCCTCGACGATGGAGCGCACATCGTTCAGCGCCTTTTCCCAATTGTCGCCACTGGGGATGATCGACAGGAAAGTACCATCGGCCGATCGGCTCACATCCTGCTGCTCGACATTGGCCTGAAGAAAGCTGCCGCCCGCCCGCGCAGCCTGCTCGAAGCGGCGACTGATGATCTGGAGCGCCAGCATGTCGGTCAGCTTGTCCTGATTATAGACGATCGTGTCCGCATGCGGCTTCCACGGACGTAGCCATGCCATGGTCAGACCGGTCGGCGCCCCCGGCTCGACCAGCACCGCCGTTGCCGGCAGCTTGGCATCTGGCGCTCCGAAATCGGGGATCGCCGCCCCCTTGCCCGCGGCCGTCCAACTAGCGAAATTATCCTTGATCAGCTGTTCGGCAAGCGCCGGATCGATGTCGCCCGAAATCGCGATCACTGCATTTTCGGGGCGATACCAACGCTGATGAAACGCCTCCAGCTTCGCCGCCGTCGCAGCATTCAGGGTCGCCACCGTGCCGATCGGCGCATGTTCCGCCAGCGGTTGACCCGCGAAGAAATGCTTGCGGCTGGCGTCGGACACGCGGCTCTGCGGCCCATCGCTCTCGCGCTTTTCCGCAAGGACGACCGCGCGCTCTGCATCGACGGCGCTATCGACGATATTGGGGTCGAGCATCATCCCGGCGAGGATCTTCATGCTCTCGCCCAGTGTCGCCTGTGTCGCCTGCGGCAGGTCGAGCGCATAGGTGGTGCCCGTCGGCGTAGTCTGCGCGTTGCTGTCGCTGCCGAAGGTCACGCCAAGCCGCTGCCAGATCCGCTTCGACTCGCCATCGGGCACATGGCGCGATCCGCGCATGGAGAGATGCTCCATATAATGCGCATAGCCCTGCTCATCCTCGCGCTCCATCAGCGACCCGGCGTCGATCCGCAACCGGACGGACACCTGCCCCGGCGGCACGCCATTGCGCCGGATGGCGTAGCGCAGCCCATTGGGCAGAGTGCCGAACCGCCACGCCGTATCGATCGGCACATCGCTATTTTCGTAGAGCCAGGGGCGCGTCTGCGCCTGCGTCGCGCCTGCGGCGGGGACGGGAATAGCCGCCGGGTCGGCCTTCGCCGCGAGAGGCAGCGCGGAACCCGACAGAAGCAGGGCGAGGATGGTGAGCGAAGCAGCCGAACGGCGGGAAGAAAAACGCATAGGCGCAGCAGCCTAGCGGCATTTTCCTGAATGGCCACTGACAAAGAACATCATGGGGCGACCTTGGGATGGATCGCCCCATTTCCCGTTCATCCCGTGCCTACCGGAAAAGCCCTTCCGTTCGTCACGCAATGAATGGCGATTTTCAGATCAGCGCGGCGCGCCCGTGCGCTGGACCGCGCCCTTGTGCGTGCCGACGCCGCCGCCACGACGCCGACGGCGAACCGGCTTCTTGGCACCGTCGCCCTCGCCGCGATGCGCCTTGTCGGGCGCGCCACGCTGGGCCTTCTGCTGGTCCTGATAGCGACGCTGGCCATCGGCGCGCCTGGCCTGCTGCTGGGGCGTCTGGCTCGGCCCCTTGCGCGGCGCGGCAGGCTTGGGAAGGCTGCGCACTGCCTCCATAAAATTCTCGGGCAGCGGCGCGATGTCCAGCTTTACGCGCGTCGCTTTCTCGATCGCCTTCAGATAGGGCCGCTCGTCGTCCGCCACGAAGCTGATCGCGACGCCCTCGGCTCCGGCCCGCGCGGTGCGTCCGATGCGGTGGACATATTGCTCCGGCACGTTCGGAATCTCGAAGTTGATGACATGGCTGACGCCCGACACGTCGATGCCGCGCGCAGCGATGTCCGTCGCGACGAGCAGTTTTACCTTACCCTGACGGAAAGCCTGGAGCGCCGTGGTGCGCTGACCCTGGCTCTTGTTGCCATGGATCGCAAAGGCGTCGATGCCCGCCCCTTCAAGGAAGCGCACGACGCGGTCCGCTCCATGCTTGGTACGGGTGAAGATCAACGCGCGGTCGATATCCTCGGTCTTCAGCACGATATGCAGCAATGCCTGCTTTTCCGCCTGATTGACGAAGGTGGCCTGTTGGCGGACCCGCTCGGCCGTGGTCGACTGCGGCGCGACGCTGACCTTGATCGGATCATTCAGGAACTGGCCGGCCAGCGCTTCGATTTCCTTGGGCATGGTGGCCGAGAAGAACAGGTTCTGACGCTCGCGCGGCAGCAGCTTGGCAATGCGGCGCAGCGGATGGATGAAGCCCATGTCCATCATCTGGTCGGCTTCGTCGAGGACGAAGATTTCCGTATCCTTGATGGTGAAGGCCCGCTGGTCGATCAGGTCGAGCAGGCGACCGGGCGTGGCGACGACGATGTCGACGCCGTGCGACAGGGCGCGAATCTGCTTGTTGATCGGCACGCCGCCGAACACGGTTTCGACCGACAGCTTCAAGAAGCGGCCATAGTCGCGGAAGCTCTGCGCGATCTGCGCGGCCAGTTCGCGGGTGGGCGACAGCACCAGCATCCGGCAGCCCTTGAGCGGGGTCTGCTTGGGGTTGCGGGCGAAATAGTCGAGGCTGGGCAGCGCGAAGGCCGCCGTCTTGCCGGTGCCGGTCTGGGCGATGCCGCACAGATCGCGACCTTCCAGCAGGACGGGGATCGCCTTCTGCTGGATCGGCGTCGGAGTAGCATATTTCTTGGCAGCAAGCGCCTTCAGGATCGGCTCGGACAAGCCAAGATCGGTAAATTCCATGGATAAACTCACAAGTCGGCCATGCGCCGACTTCGCTGCGGACGCAGCAAGGGCGCGAGGCGGGTTACGAAACGACCCGCGTGAAAAGGGAAGCCTCAAGCTTGGCGCAGACTGTCATTGGCCGGTCCGCCAATCCTTCGGGGATAAGGGACGATCACGCTGCCAATCGCTGGGGACCAAAAGGTCATCTGCTGCGTTGCAGCGCATATGGAGGAAGTGCAGCCAAATAGCAAGCGGCCCCGGCACTACGACAGGGCCGCCGGATTTTTACCCTTCAACGCGAATCAGAGCGCGACCTCGGCGTGCTTGCCCTTCATCTCGTCGCGTACATCGCCGCCAAACATCATCTTGAACACGCCCTTGATCGACAGGTCAGCGCGCCAGATTTCGGCCGTGCCCAGATCGAATCTCAGCATGAGCAGATTTGGGTCGTTGCGCCCGCCCTGATACCAGGCTTCCACTTCCTTCGACCAGTAGCGGTCGATCACCGCCGGGTCATGTTCCGGCACCAGCGTGCCTTCTATGCACGCGAAAAGATAATGATCCTTGGCCGCGAACTGCGCCATCGCCGGACCGCCCGGCGCCAGACGATTATCCTTCGCCGTGTAGAACCAGAAGCAGTGACTGGCCTTCGGATCGAGTTGAGCCGTCATCGGCACACTATGTTCGGCGCTGTTCTGCAACCCGACCATCAGGAACGGGCTGCTCGACAAATCCGCCCAGAAACGCTCACGAATATCGGCTTCGTTGGTCATCATCCTGTCTCCTTGCGACTTATCCTTTCAATGGACGGAGAGAAGCGAAGTTCCCGAAACGCTTGATCTTGACCGCATCAATCGCCACATGAACGCCATGCTGATCGAGACCGAACTGACGCCCAATCCGGCGACCATCAAATTTCTCCCCGGCTGCGAGGTCATGGCAGCAGGCACGCGCGATTTCGCGACGCCCGAGGAAGCGGAAGCATCGCCGCTGGCCGACGCGCTGTTCGGCCTTGGCGACGTCACCGGCGTGTTCTTCGGCAGCAACTTCGTGTCGGTCACGATCGCGCCCGGATCGGAATGGTCCGACGTAAAGCCTGACGTGCTCGCCACGTTGCTGGAACATTTCTCGGCGAACATGCCGCTCTTCGCTCCAGGCAGCGCCGCCGGCATCAGCGTGCCGGCCGATGACGAGGGTTTTGCCGACGATCCGGAAGATGCCGAGATCGTCGAGCAGATCCGCGAACTGATCGATACCCGCGTCCGCCCGGCCGTCGCCAATGACGGCGGCGACATCATCTATCGCGGCTTTGACAAGGGCACCGTCTATCTCAAGATGCAGGGCGCCTGCTCCGGCTGCCCTTCCTCCACGGCCACGCTCAAGAACGGCATCGAGCAGTTGCTCAAACATTATGTCCCTGAAGTGACGGAAGTCCGCGCGGTCTGACCGCAAGGCGATTTGGCAAATCCGGCCGGATCGACTAACCGCTAGGCGAATCCCCCGTTTCGGGTCCGCTTGAGGGAGTCATTTTTGCGCCTGCTGGTGATCGACACTGCGACACAGGCCCTGTCCGTGGCGCTGCTGGAAGACGGCGCGCCGATCGGTCGGTTTCACGAGATTGTCGGGCGCGGCCACGCCGAAGCGTTGCTGCCCGCAATCGCCGCCCTGCCGGATGGCGGCCGCGCCGACGCTATCGCCGTGGATGTCGGCCCCGGCAGCTTTACCGGCGTGCGCATCGGCATCGCCGCTGCGCGCGCACTGGCGCTCGCCTGGAACATCCCGCTCCACGGCTACAGCGCGCCCTCCCTGATCGCTGCTTGTGCCGCGCGGGCACGAGCGGAGAGTGACGAACCGATCATCGTCACCATCACCGGCGGCCATGGCGAACTCTTCTGGCAAAGCTTCACCGCCGACGGCCTGACCGCCTCCAGCGAAATTGCATCGACCCCGATCACGGCGCTTGCCGAGAGGATCGATGCAGGCACGGTTTTCGGCACCGGTGCCGAAGCGCTCGTCACCGCCCGCGGCTACGGTACGGCGGTCAGCCTCTATCCCGATGCCGGCGACTATCCGCTGATCGCAAATATCTCACCGCTTCCACCGTCACCCATCTATGGCCGGGGGGCAGATGCCAAGACGATGGCGGAGCGCGCCGCAACATGATCCCCGGCCTCGCCCTCGACATCTACGAAGAAGCGGACCGCAACGCGATGTCCGACGCGATGGACGTCATGGTCGCAGCCTTCGACCCCATCTATGGCGAAGCATGGACGCTGCCCCAGCTGGCCGGCGTGATGATGATGCCCGGCACCTGGCTGACGATCGCGCATGTCGATGCGACACCGCTCGGCTTCGCGCTGGTCCGGTCGGTTCTGGACGAATGCGAATTGCTGCTGCTTGCGGTCGCTCCACTTTGGCGTGGACGCGGCGTTGGTGAAACACTGTTGCGCGACAGTCTGGTTACTGCACGTCGCAAGAGCATCATATCAATGAATCTTGAAGTACGCGCGACCAACAATGCAGTTCGTCTCTATGAGAAGACCGGGTTCGAATATGTTCATCGCCGCCCCGGTTATTATCGCGGTAATGATGGCCAACTATATGACGCATTAAGTTTTCGCTTGGATATGCGAATGTGACAGATTCAGGCCTTGCGAAATGAAAGAGCAAGGTCTAGCGAAGCCGTACCGCTCCTGAAATAATCTCCTCGGGCGGGTCGCAAAACAATATAGCCTTGTAGGAAACAGGAAAATGGAAACCGAATCGGCTCAGAGCGAACTGCTCATTACTTTGACGTCGGACATTGTGGCTGCGCACGTATCCAATAACAGCGTCGCTGTTTCGGACGTTTCTTCGCTGATCCAGAATGTTCACGCAGCCCTCTCGGCCCTGAACCAGCCGGTTGCCGCCCCTGAAGTGAAGCCGGAACCCGCCGTGTCGGTCCGCTCCTCGATCAAGCCGGATTACATCATCTGCCTTGAAGACGGCAAGAAACTGAAGATGCTGAAGCGCCACCTGATGACCCATTATCAGATGACGCCGGAAGATTATCGCGCCAAGTGGGGCCTGCCGGCCGACTATCCGATGGTCGCCCCCAACTATGCCGAACAGCGCCGCAGCCTGGCGAAGAAGATCGGCCTCGGCACCAAGCGCCGTCGCACCCGCGGCAAATAATTACCGCGCTCGTCAGAGCCTTCCACGGAAGGGGCGCGTCGCCGACGCGCCCCTTTCCTGTTTGGATAAAAGTCGCTAGGCTTTGTCCGACTTTTCGCAAAAGCAATCAAGCGAGCCTGCATGAACCGCAAAATCGACGTCGAAGCCCTTTGTCATGAAAAGGGGCTGCGCATCACCGAACAGCGCCGCGTGATCGCCCAGGTGCTCAGCGACGCCACCGACCATCCCGATGTGGAGGAACTGCACCGCCGTTCCGCCGCCATCGATCCGGGTATCTCGATCGCAACCGTTTATCGGACGGTGCGCCTGTTTGAGGAAGCCGGCATCCTGGAACGCCATGATTTCGGCGACGGCCGCGCCCGGTACGAAGCCGCCCCGGAATCGCATCACGACCATCTGATCGATGTCGAAACCGGCAACGTCATTGAATTCGTGGACCCGGAACTGGAACAGCTTCAGAAGCAGATCGCCGAAAAGCTGGGCTTCCGCCTGGTCGACCATCGCATGGAACTGTACGGCGTAGCTCTCGACCGCAAGAACTGATCCATCTTGGCCAGCGCCCGTCTCCTTTTGCGGATCGGCGCGCTGGTCAGCAGCCTGCTGCTCTGCCTCATTCCTCATCTGCTGTGGCGTCTTTTTCGCCGGCCTTCCCTATGGCCGCCGCGTTTCCTGGCGCTGGCGGCCCGGTCGGTCGGTGCAAAGGTGCGGATCGAAGGTCTCCCGCACGATGGCGACATGTTCATCCTCGCCAATCATGTCAGCTGGATAGACATATTGGCGCTGGGCGGCGCGACCGGCGCCGCCTTCGTCTCCCATGATGGCGTCGCCCGCTGGCCGGTAATCGGCTGGCTCGCCGCGCAGAACAACACCTTGTTCGTATCCCGCGAACGGCGCGGCGCGCTGTCGGGCCAACTCGATGCTCTGCGCGCCGCCCTGCTCGGACACCAGCCGGTCGCGCTCTTTCCCGAAGGCACCACAAGCGACGGCAGCGGCCTCTTGCCCTTCAAGCCCTCGCTTCTGGCCGTACTGCTCCCACCGCCCCGCACTGTGATGATCCAGCCCGTCCATATTGACTATGGCGCTGAAACCGCTGCCATCGCCTGGCATGGCGACGAACCGGCGGGCACCAACGCCAGACGCATCCTCGGTCGCAGGGGCAAGCTGCCAGTCACGATCCGCTTTCTGGAGCCGTTCGATCCCGCCGCTTGCGCCGACCGCAAGGCGATCGCAGCCATCGCACAGGATCGGATAGGCCGAAGCATCGCCTCCCATCAGCACCCTTCCTCTCCGACGATACGCCCTGTATAGACGGACCACATGAATCGTAACGACGCCCAAAAGACTCCAGCGACCTTCCACGTCAAATCCTTCGGCTGCCAGATGAACGTCTATGATGGCGAGCGTATGGCTGAGATGCTGGGCACGCAGGGCATGACCGCCGCTGCGGATGGAACGGACGCCGATCTCGTGATCCTCAACACCTGCCACATCCGCGAAAAGGCGGTGGACAAGGTCTATTCCGACATCGGCCGGCTGACCCGCGAGGATGGCACGCGCCCGATGATCGCCGTGGCCGGCTGCGTCGCGCAGGCCGAGGGCAGCGAGATCCAGCGCCGCGCCCGCAATGTCGACATCGTCGTCGGTCCGCAGGCCTATCACCGCCTGCCGGACCTGATCGACAAGGTCGGTCGGGGCGAGGAAGCCGTCGATACCGACATGCCGCTGGCATCAAAGTTCGGCGCTCTGCCCGCCCGCACCAAGCAGGCGCGGCCGACCGCTTTCCTGACCATCATGGAAGGCTGCGACAAATTCTGCACCTATTGCGTGGTGCCCTATACGCGCGGTGCGGAAATCAGCCGCACCTGGAGCGCGATCCTCGACGAGGCGAAGGCGTTGGTCGACGGCGGCGTGCGCGAAATCACGCTGCTGGGCCAGAACGTCAATGCCTGGACCGGGGAGGACGACAAGGGCGGCAGCCAAGGCATGGACGGGCTGGCCCGCGAACTGGCGAAGATCAGCGACCTCAAGCGCATCCGCTACACCACCAGCCATCCCAACGACATGAGCGACGGCCTGATCGCCGCCCATGGCGAAGAACCCAAGCTGATGCCCTTCCTCCACCTGCCGGTGCAGTCGGGCAACAACCGCATCCTGAAGGCGATGAACCGCAGCCACAGCGCGGAATCCTATCTGCGCATCATCGAACGCGTGCGCGAAGTCCGGCCGGACATCGCGCTGTCGGGCGACTTTATTGTCGGCTTCCCCGGCGAAACCGATGAAGAGTTCGAGGACACGCTGAAGATCGTCGAACAGGTCCGCTACGCCCAATGCTATTCGTTCAAATATAGCCCACGACCCGGCACCCCGGCCGCCGACATGGATCACCAGATCCCGGCCGAAGTAATGGACGACCGGCTCGCCCGGCTTCAGGCGCTGATCAACCGCCATCAGGTGGAATTCAACAGCGCGACCGTGGGCCGCACCACCGACATTCTTCTTGAGCGAAAGGGCCGCTATCCCGGCCAGCTCATCGGCAAGTCGCCCTGGCTCCAGTCGGTCGTCGTGACCGCCCCGGACCTGGCCATCGGCGACATGGTCGAAGTCGATATCATCAGCGCCGGCCCGAACAGCCTGGCCGGCGAACTCAGCAGGAGGAAGGCCGCTTGAACCAAAGCCTCGTCAATCCCGCAATCACGGGAACCCAAATCCCCCTAACCCGGCAGCGAACCGGTCGATCGAGGGGAATGACGAGCAAGGGAGGCTGCTGAATGTCCAAGAAACCCAACCAGAACCATCGTACCGATGTGGCCGAACGCGCCCGGCTCGAAGTCACGTTCGACCGGCCGCATCTGCTGACCACGCTGTTCGGTCAATATGACCAGAATCTGGTGGCGATCGAAAATCGGCTCGGTGTCTACATCGCCGCGCGCGGCAACAAGCTCCAGATCGAGGGCGAGGCCGAAGCGGCCGCCCGCGCGCGCGACGTCATGACCGGCCTCTACAACCGTATCATCGCCGGTCAGGAAATCGACGCCGGCGCGGTCGAGGCGGTGATAGCCATGTCTTCCGAACCGACACTAGACGGCATCATCCGCAATGACGTCGCCGAACCGCCCAAGGTGATGATCCGCACGCGCAAAAAGACCATCGTGCCGCGCTCCGCGACGCAGGTCACTTATATGGAAGCGCTCAACCGGAACGACATCATCTTCGCGCTCGGCCCGGCAGGCACCGGCAAGACCTATCTCGCCGTCGCCCAGGCGGTGAGCCAGCTCATCACCGGCAGCGTCGATCGGCTGATCCTGTCCCGCCCAGCGGTGGAAGCAGGCGAAAAGCTGGGCTTCCTGCCCGGTGACATGAAGGAAAAGGTCGATCCCTATCTCCGCCCGATCTATGACGCGCTGCACGACACCCTGCCGGCCGAGCAGGTCGAACGACGCATCGCATCGGGTGAGATCGAGATTGCCCCGCTTGCCTTCATGCGTGGCCGCACGCTCGCCAATGCCTTCATCGTGCTGGATGAGGCGCAGAATACCACCATCGCCCAGATGAAGATGTTCCTGACCCGCTTTGGCGAGGGCAGTCGCATGGTCATCTGCGGCGACCCCAAGCAGGTCGACCTGCCGCAACCGGGCGTGTCGGGCCTTGCCGATGCAGTCGCGCGGCTCGACGGCGTGGAAGGCATCGCCATGGTACCGTTCGGGGTAGGCGACGTCGTCCGTCACCCGGTCGTCGGACGCATCGTCCAGGCCTATGAGGGGCCGGATGCATAAGAATAGCAGCCGTTCGTTTCGAGCGAAGTCGAGAAACGACAACGCATCGCTTCGTGACGTCTCTCGAAGCGAACGGAGTATAATTAATGATTGAAGTCGCCGTCCTCCATGAAGAAGGCTGGCCCGATGTGGACTGGGAATTCCTGGCCCAGCGCGCCGTCAGCACCGCCATCGCGCACAGCCCGTACGCCGCCTTCGCGGCCGACCAGACGCTGTACGAGGTAGCGGTGAAGCTGACCTCGGACGAGGAAGTCCACGCCCTCAACCGCGCCTATCGCGACAAGGACAAGCCCACTAACGTGCTATCCTTCCCGATGGTGCAGGAAGACCTTTTGGAAGTCACCGCCAACACAGACGACGGCGAAGTATTGCTTGGCGATATCGTGCTGGCGGAGGGCGTCTGCGCTGCCGAGGCCGCGGAAAAGGGCATATCGATCGCCGACCATGCTACGCATCTGATCGTCCATGGGACTTTTCATTTGCTTGGATATGACCATATGGAGGACAATGAGGCCGAAGCGATGGAAGCGCTGGAGATCGCGGCGCTCCTCAGCATGGGCCTTTCTGATCCCTATGGGGATCGAGTAACAGGGGAATAGATCAGATTATGGCTGAAGGCAGCCCGAAGGACAGCACCTCTTCGAAAGAAGCGGACAGTAGCAACGAGGGCGGCTTATGGAGCGGCATCAAGTCGCTTCTGTTTGGCGAGGGTGAGGAAACCAGCCTTCGCAAGGAGCTGGAAGAAGCCCTCGACGAATATGACGAGGATGAAAAGGACGAGAATCCGCCCGCCAAGGGCGACCTGTCGGCGATCGAGCGCCAGATGGTCCGCAACCTCCTCCATTTTTCCGAACATACGGTCGACGACGTGGCGGTCCCCCGCTCCGACATCATCGCGATCGAGGAAAAGGCGAGCTTCGCCGATCTCGCGGCGCTGTTTGCCGAGGCTGGTCATAGCCGCATCCCGGTCTATCGCGAAAATCTCGACACCATAGTGGGCATGATCCACATTCGCGATGCCTTCGCGATCCTGGCGGGCAAGGAGCCGGTTCCTGCAACGCTGGCGCCGCTGATCCGCCAGCCCCTCTATGTCCCCGAAAGCATGGGCGCGCTCGACCTGCTCGCCGAAATGCGGGCCAAACGCACCCATCTTGCCATCGTGCTCGACGAATATTCGGGCACGGAAGGGCTACTGACCTTCGAGGATCTGGTCGAGGAAATCGTCGGCGAGGTCGAAGACGAGCATGACGATGCGCCGGAGGCGATGCTGGTCCCGCTCGACGGCGGCCTGTGGGAAGCCGACGCACGCGCCGAACTGGACGATGTCGCCGAGGAAATCGACCCGAAATTGGGCGATGTCGAGGAAGATGTCGACACGCTGGGCGGCTTGGCTTTCGTGCTGGCCGGTCGCGTACCGGAGCCGGGCGAAATCCTCGAACATGACGAAAGCGGCTGGAAGCTGGAGATCGTCGCCAGCGACGGCCGCCGCGTCACCCGCCTCCGCCTCCATCCGCCAGTCGAGCGGGAAGTGGTAGAAGAATAAGTCTCTTCATCGCAATCGTTCGATACCAACGCGAAATATTAAGCCTCGCCTGACAAACTCCGCCTCGTCACGCCGTTCGGCCTGAACCTGTCGAATCGCTGCCTTTCCCTTCAGTGGAGATGCTCGATCCTTCCACAAGTTCAGCCTGCGGCCCCTTGAACGATGCGATGCTCCGAAACGAGCCACAGGCAGGCGATGCGAAACGAACGACGATCGATGCAGCGACATGGCGGCGTGGACATGCTGTTCGCCGCCCCATGGACCTCCATCGAGAAACTGCTCCTCGCCGCCATTTGCGCCGCGACGCTCTTCTTCGCGATCGTGACGCCGCCCTTTCAGGCGCCCGACGAAAACCAGCATTATATGAAGGCCCTGTCGCTGGCGCAGGGCCGCATCCTGAGCGAGCAGCGCGGCGACGCTATCGGCGCGGAACTGCCGCGTGCAGCGCTCGACATCCATGCCGTGGATTTTCCGACCGACGTACCGTCCGAACTCCGCCGCTTCAATCGCAGACAACTAGCCGACAGCGCCACCGCCGACGCCGGTCGCAGCGGAACCGCCTTCGCCGACTTCCCCAATGTCGCCAGCTATGCGCCCAGCCTCTATGCCCCCGGCGCTGCCGGGCTGCTGCTTGGCCGGGCATTGGACCTGGCGTGGATCGACGCCTTCTATGTCGGCCGGCTAGTCAACCTGCTGACCGGCCTCGCCCTGCTGATCGCCGCGCTGCGCCTGCTGCCTTTCGGTCGCAACGCCATGCTGGCGACCGCGCTGCTCCCAACCTTCGCCTATCAGACCGGCTCGCTTTCGCCCGATGCGGTGATCAATGGCCTCGGCTTCCTATGCCTCGCGCTTGCCCTGCGCACCGGCTTCATGGGTGCAGCCCCGGCCCGCTCAGCCGCGCTGATCATCACCGGACCGCTGCTGGCACTTTGCAAAGGCGTCTATCTGCCGTTGATGGCCGCGGGCCTGCGCTGGCAGCAGCATCGCCGCGATATCCGGCCCGGTTTGGTCCTCGGCGCGATGGCATTGGGCGCGCTCGCCTTTGTCGGATGGATGCACTATTCCGGCGGTAGTCAGGCGCTCTATCATATTCAGTCGCGCAAAACCGGCGAGACGATGATGACCGCACCGCTCGGCGACCAGCTCGACATCGTCTTCCACGATCCGATAGGCTATGTCCGCATTCTCGTCACCAGCGTCATGGAACGAGCGCCGGTCTACATGCTCCAGATCGTCGGCCGCATCGGCTGGAACGCGATCCTGCTGCCGCTGCTCGCCTATCCGCTGGCAATGCTGATGCTGGCTGCGGGTGTGGCAAGTGGGTCGGGCGCACGCTTCGGCCTGGTCCAGCGCCTCTGGTGGCTGGCCATCGCGGCCGGCGTCGCGCTGCTCATAGAGACTGCCATGTATCTCACCGGCACGCCGCTGGGCGCCAACTATATTCAAGGGACGCAGGGCCGCTATTTCCTGCCGCTACTGCCGTTGGTGCTGCTCGCCCTGTCGCCCGATCGCGCGATAAGAGGCGCACCATGCCTCCTTGCCGTTACCGCCATGCCGCTGCTGCTGATCGCCGCCGCGACGGCGTTCGACAGTTTCTGGGTGCACGGCTTCATCACTAGCGATGGCAAGCCCCCGCACAGCAGCATCGCCCGCGCGCTATTGCTCCCTTCGCCGCGCTGGTAGCCAGACGCCACACAGGGCAAGCCAGCCCAGCCCCTCGATCCAGCCGGCAGTCACATCGCTCGGCCAATGCACGCCCAGCCATACCCGGCTGACGCCGATCAGCGCGATCACGACCGCCGCCGCCCAATAGCCCCCGCGCCGCCCGGCGAGCATCGCCAGCGCACCGAAAAAGATCATATTCCCCGCCGAATGGCCGCTGGGAAAACTGTAGGTATGGACCACATCCAGATGCGGCAGCAGGTCGGGACGGGGCGCGGCGAATATCTGCTTGAGCGCAAGGTTAAGCAGCGTCCCGCCGATCACGACCAGCAACAGCCAGAACGCAGACCGCCGAAGCCCTGCCCATAGCAAAGGCCCCGCCACCAGCAACACCAGCGCGATCCTGCCGATCGTCCCGCCGATCGCCGACGCCAACCGCATCACGACCGTGACATGCTGTCCGACCGCCGTATCGCGCGCATGTCCGGCCCAGCCCATCAGCCCGACATTCAGACCATCGAGCCACCCCGCCCGCTGCATGACCGCAATGGCAAGAACGCAAAAAAGCGCGAGAGCCAGAGCCCCCGCGCCTTTTGTCAGTAATATCCGCCGATCAGATATGGAGCGCACGCCCATAAGCGGCAAGCACGCTTTCATGCATCGATTCCGAAATGGTCGGATGCGGGAAGACGGTGTGCATCAGTTCCGCCTCGGTCGTCTCCAGCGTCTTGCCGATGGTATAGCCCTGGATCATTTCCGTGACTTCCGCGCCGATCATGTGCGCGCCCAGCAGTTCGCCGGTCTTGGCATCGAACACCGTCTTGGTGAAGCCTTCCGCCTCGCCCAGAGCGATTGCCTTGCCATTGCCGATGAAGGGGAACATGCCGACCTTCACATCATAGCCCGCTTCCTTCGCCTTGGCTTCGGTCAGGCCCACGCTGGCGATCTGCGGGTGGCAATAGGTGCAGCCCGGAATATTGCGCACGTCCATCGCGTGCGGATGCTTGCCCGCGATCGCTTCGGCCGCGATCACGCCTTCATGGCTCGCCTTGTGCGCCAGCCATGGCGGCGCGGTCACGTCGCCGATCGCCCAGATGCCCTCGACGCTGGTCTTGCACATCGGATCGGTGACGATATGGCCGCGCTCGGTCTTGATGCCCAGTTCTTCCAGGCCGATATTCTCTGTATTGGGCACGATGCCGATCGCGACGATGACGTGGCTGTAATCGCCGCTGACGACCTTGCCATCCTTGTCCTTGATCGCCGCCTTGACGCCGTTTGCGCCGACTTCCAGCTTGTCGACGCCCGCGCCGGTCATGATCGTCATGCCCTGCTTCTTCACCGCCTTTTCGAGGAAGGCCGACACATCCTTGTCCTCGACGGGAACGATGCGGTCCATCATCTCGACCACGGTCACGTCAGTGCCCATGTCGTTGTAGAAGCTCGCGAACTCGATACCGATCGCGCCCGACCCGATGACCAGCAGCTTGGTCGGCATTTCCGGCGGGGTCATCGCGTGGCGATACGTCCACACCCGCTTGCCGTCCGCCGGGGCGAAGGGCAGGTCGCGAGCACGGGCGCCGGTCGCGACGATGATGTTCTTCGCCGTCAGTTCCTCGGTCTTGCCATCCTTGGTGACGCTCAGCTTGCCCTTACCGAGCAGCTTGCCGTCGCCCATATGGACGGTGATCTTGTTCTTCTTCATCAGGTGCGTGACGCCCTGATTGAGTTGCTTGGCGACACCGCGCGAGCGCTTCACCACCGCCGCGATGTCGGCGCTGATCTTCTCGGCCACCAGGCCATAGTCGCCGGCATGCTGCATATAGTGGAAGATTTCCGCCGAACGCAGCAGCGCCTTGGTCGGAATGCAGCCCCAATTTAGGCAGATGCCGCCCAGATTCTCGCGCTCCACGATCGCGGTCTTCAGACCCAGCTGGGCCGCACGGATCGCGGCAACATAGCCGCCAGGGCCGGAGCCCAGAACGATGACATCGTAATTCTCAGCCATGATCAGTCTCTCTAATCTTATTCCGCCAGCGGCGGCACGGAACGGGGCTGGCGATCCTCTCCGATCGCCACGAAGGTGAAGGTCGCGCGGGTAACGCGATAGCTGCGGTCGTCATGGCGCGCACGTCGCCATGCTTCTACGTCGATCTTCATCGACGTGCGCCCAACGGATTTGAGGGTTGCGAACACCGACACCTCGTCGCCGACCACGACGGGACGGAGGAACGTCATGCCTTCCACCGCGATGGTCACGGCGCGGCCATGGCTGTGCCGTGCGGCAACGCTGCCCGCCGCCGAATCCATCAGGCTCATCAGCCAGCCGCCGAAAATATCCCCATAGGGATTGGTGTCGGCGGGCATGGCGATGACGCGCACCGCCGGGCTTTCGGCCGGCGGCTGCTCGTCGGTGAACGCCATCAGGCGAGCAGGCCCATCGGGTTTTCGACCAGTTCCTTGAACGCCTTCATCAGACGGGCGCCATCGGCGCCGTCGATCGCGCGATGGTCGAAGCTGCCGGTGGCCGACATCACGGTCGCGATCTGGAGCGAGTCATCGACGACATAGGGACGCTTGTCGCCCGCGCCGATCGCCATGATCATGCCCTGCGGCGGGTTGATGACAGCCTCGAACTGCTTAATGCCGAACATGCCCATGTTTGACAGCGAAGCCGTGCCGCCCTGATATTCTTCGGGCTTCAGCTTGCCGTCCTTGGCGCGGCTGGCCAGATCCTTCATCGCGTTCGAAATCGCAGCGACGCCCTTGCCGGCCGCGTCCGTCACGATCGGCGTGATCAGGCCGCCGGGGATCGACACGGCGACGCTGATGTCGGCGCGCGTAAACTGAAGCATCTGGTCGCCGGCGAACTGCACGTTGCATTCCGGCACTTCGATCAGCGCCACGCCCAATGCCTTGATCAGCAGGTCGTTGACCGACAGCTTGACCTTGCGGTTGGCGAGGCCGGCGTTGAGTTCGCCACGCAGCTTCAGCAACTTGTCGAGTTGGATGTCGACGGTGAGGTAGATGTGCGGCACCTGCTGCTTGGATTCGGTCAGGCGGCGCGCGATGGTCTTGCGCATGCCGCTGAGCTTGATGACCTCGTGTGGAATGCCGAAGTCCTGCGCCGCGGCAGCGACCGGAACAGGCGCGGCGGCAGGTGCCGAAGCCGGCGCAGGAGCCGCAGCGGGCGCAGCCGCACCCTGCTTTGCGCCATCAATGTCGGCCTTGACGATGCGACCGTTGGTGCCGGTACCGGTGACAGTAGCAAGGTCAATGCCCTTCACCTCCGCCAGGCGGCGGGCCAGCGGGCTGGCCTTCACGCGGTCGTCCGAAGCGGCATCCGCCTTGGGCGCCGGAACGGCATCCGCCTTGGGAGCCGGCGCAGCGGCTTCCGCCTTTTCCGGAACCGGATCGGCCTTGGGTGCGGGCGCAGCGTCCGCCTTGCCGCCGCTGGCAGCCGCAGCCGCGACATCTTCACCTTCTTCGGCGATGATGGCGATGACGGTGCCGACCTTCACGCCTTCCGAACCTTCAGCAACCAGGATCTTGGCGACGACGCCTTCGTCCACCGCTTCGAATTCCATCGTCGCCTTGTCGGTTTCGATTTCGGCCAGCAGGTCGCCCGACGACACCGTGTCGCCCTCCTTGACCAGCCACTTGGCCAGCGTACCTTCCTCCATCGTAGGGGAAAGGGCGGGCATCTGGATCGTCTTGCTCATGCGTTCGGGGCCTCTTCTGGTTTATTGGCTCGCGCCATTTGGTGCCCCGTTTCCACCCATTCGCCGGATCGGTCAAGCGACCGCTTGCGGAAGGGGAATTTATACCCCACATTTCACCTCTATGGTTCGTTGGCCGGATTTCCGGACTGACATCGCCATAAATTCAACACGGGGACGATAAGAGTGCGGACATATCTGGTAGTCGTCGACGAATCGCCGGAGGCCGAAACCGCGCTGCGCTTCGCGGCGCGCCGCGCCGCCAAGACCGGGGGAGCCGTGCGCATCCTTGCGCTGATCCCGCCCGCCGAATTCGTCCAGTGGGGCGGCGTGCAGGCGACGATGGAGGATGAAGCGCTGCAACGCACGGAAGCTCTGGTGACGAGCGCCGCCGGCACGCTGAGCGACGAATCCGGCATCCGCCCCAGCATCACCGTTCGTCAGGGCGACGCGGTAACAGTCGTCCGCAAGACACTGGAAGAAATGGACGATGTCGCCGCGCTGGTGCTCGGCGCGGCCGCCAGCGGCAATCCTGGCAAGCTCGTCTCGCACTTCGCCGGCGCGGACGCAGGCAAGCTCCCCTGCCCCATCATGGTCATTCCCGGCGGCCTTGACGCCGATGCCATCGACCGGCTGAGTTGAAGTAAACACCTCCGTTCGTTTCGAGCGTGTCGAGAAACGCGGCGGGGCAGTTCTATCCGTTTCTCGACTTCGCTCGAAACGGACGGAGGTTATTTCCTGTGCTTGCCCCGCTTCGACCCGATATGCCGGATATTCTTGGGGCGGCCGCGATGGACAACGCCCGGCCGCGTCCGGTCGCGCTTCATCGGCCCGCCACGCGGCGCAGGCGCATCGGGCAGTTCAAAGCGCAATGACCCGTTGATCGGGTCCGCCTCCGCCAGCCGCAATTCCAGCCGCTGCCCGACCGTGTAGCGCTCGCCGCTCTCCACGCCTTCCAGCGCCTTGCCGGCCTCGTCATAGAAAAAGCGTTCCGCGCCCAGCGTCGACACCGGCACCAGCCCGTCGCCGCCCAGCCCCTCGACCGTCGCGAAAAAGCCGAAATTCTGCACGCCCGTAATCCGCGCCTTCACCAGTTCGCCAACATGCGCCGCCAGATAGGCCGCGACGTAGCGGTCGATCGTCTCCCGCTCCGCCTCCATCGCACGCCGCTCGTGGCCGGAGATCATCTCCCCGACCCGGCCCATATTCTCGTAATCATCCTGGCTCAGCGACGAGCGGTCCGGAATCTCACTCCCCTTGGGCGCGGGCAATTCCAGCCCATAAGCCCCCACCAGCGCGCGATGCACCAGCAGGTCCGAATAGCGACGAATGGGCGAGGTGAAATGCGCATAGCTGCCCAGTGCGAGCCCGAAATGCCCCATATTCTGCGGGCTGTAATAGGCCTGCGTCTGGCTACGCAGGATCTGGGTCATAATCTGCTCCTTCTCCTCCGCCCCCTCGATCTTCCTGATGAGCTGGTTGAAGGTCGATGGCTTGACCACCTGCCCCAGCGCGAAAGCGATGTCGAAAGTGGCCAGATATTCCTTGAGCGCCACCAGCTTGTCGCGGCTCGGCGTTTCATGGACCCGATACATGACCGGCGCCTTCTTTACTTCCAGCGCCTTGGCCGCTGCAACATTGGCCGCGATCATATAATCCTCGATCAGCATATGCGCGTCGAGCCGCTCGCGCACCGCCACGCTGACAATCTTGCCATAGTCGTCCAGCACCACCCGCCGCTCCGGCAGGTCCAGCGCCAGCGGATCGCGCGCCTTGCGCGCCTGCTGCAACAACGCCCAGCAAGCCCAGAGCGGCTTCAATGCCGGCTCCAGCAGTTCATGATCCTTCTGCCCGTCGATCGCCGCCTGCGCATCCTCATAGGCCAGCACCGCCGCCACGCGGATCACCGCCCGCGTGAAGCGCCACGCCGTCACCTTGCCCTGCGCGTTGATGGTGAGGTGGCACGCCATCGCCGCCCGATCCTGCTCCGCACGCAGCGAGCACATGTCGGACGACAGCTGATGCGGCAGCATCGGCACGACCAGATCGGGGAAATAGACGCTGTTGCCGCGTTTCCGCGCTTCCTTGTCCAGCGCGCTGCCCGGACGGACATAATAGCTGACATCAGCAATGGCGACGATTGCCTTGAAACCGCCCGGATTTGCCTCATCTTCATCCGGCGCGGCCCAGACCGCATCGTCATGGTCGCGCGCGTCGACCGGGTCGATCGCCACGATCGGCAGGTGGCGCAGATCCTCGCGCTTATCCTCGTGCAGCGGCAGGGCGGAAGCCTTTACCGCCTCCTCCTCCGTCCGTTCCGGGAAGACATGGGGGATGCCATGCTTGTGGATCGCGATCAGGCTGAAGCTGCGCGGCGCAAAGGGATCGCCCAATATGTCCGTCACCCGCGCCGAAATGCGCGGCGGCCGCCCATGCGGCTCGGCCAGCACCAGATCGCCCGGCTTGGCCGTGCCGACATCGCTGATCGGCGTATCCTTGCGGATGCGCTTGTCGACCGGGCGCAGCCACAGCTTGCCGTCGGCCATTTCCTCGACCACGCCCAGCAGTTCCTCGCTGGCCTTTGCGAGTTTCTTCATCGGATGCGCGACCCAGCCGCGCCCGGCCTCCTCGGTGCGAGCCAGGATGCGATCGCCGATCGTCAGCCCCCCCCTTTTCCCTCGCTCTACCACGCGCAGCCGCGGTGCTGGCTGGCCCTCCGCTTCCCAGCGCTCGGGCGTCGCGATCAGCGTCGTGTCATCGACATCGACGATCCGCAGCACCGTCACCTTGGGCACGCCGCCCATCTTGTGGAAGGCGCGCGCCGGGCCGATGTCGATCAGCCCTTCGTCCGCCATGTCCTTGAGCAACGCCTTGAGCGCGATCTTCTCCTGCCCCTTCAGGCCGAACGCCTTGGCGATCTCCCGCTTGCCCGCGGGCGTATCGGATTCGGCGATGAACGCCATGACCTGATCTTTGGAGGGGAAGCCGGCGGGCCGGACCTTTTCGGGTTTCTTGTGCTTCTGGGTCGATGCCATGCACCGGGTATAGGGATGCCATCCCGCCAGTGGTAGCCATTATTCGCCGTCAAGCCCCCTTGCAGGCACGCCCTGTCCAAAGCACTCTCCCGCCATGACACGCCTGCTCACACCCGGAGAGGTGGCGCCCTGGTTCCATGGCGCTGCGCTGGACAGCAATCCCAACTACGCCTTCAACAGCGTGGGCGGACGGTGGATCGTCATGCTCTTCATGGGCAGCGGCACCGCGCCGGGCAGCGCCGATGCGCTCGCCCTGCTGGCACGCCACCGCAATTATTTCGACGATGATCGGGCCTGCTTTTTCGGCGTAACGATGGATCCGCAGGACGCTGCTCAGCGGCGCATCGCGCAAAGCCTGCCCGGCATCCGCTGGTTCCTCGACTATGACGGCGCGATCTCGACGCAGTTCGGCGCGCTGCGCGATCAGCACTATCACCCCCACTGGCTACTGATCGACCCGATGATGCGCGTGCGCCAGATCGCACCGCTGGCGGAAGGCGAAGCCCTGATCGCCACGCTGCGCAGCAGCCCGCCCCCGCTGCCCGACATTGATCCGCCCGTCATCATCGTACCCGACATTTTTCCACCCCCTCTCTGCCGCCACCTGATCAGCCTGCATGAGCAAGGCGGCGGCGAGGATTCCGGCTTCATGCGCGAGGAAAACGGAATCACCGTCCTGAAGCTCGATCATTCGCACAAAAGGCGGCAGGACCACATGATTCAGGATGCCGCCCTGATCGCGCAGCTCAAGGGCCGGATGGCCAGCACGCTCCGCCCGATGATCCATCGCGCCTTCCAGTTCGACGTGACCCGCGTCGAACGTTTCCTGATCGCCTGCTATGACGCGGAACGGGGCGGTTATTTCCGTCCCCATCGCGACAACACGACCAAGGGTACCGCGCACCGCCGTTTCGCCTGCACGATCAACCTCAATGCCGAGGAATATCAGGGCGGCGAACTGCGTTTCCCTGAATATGGCGTGCGCAGCTACCGCGCGCCCACCGGCGGCGCTTTGGTCTTCTCCTGTTCCTTGCTGCACGAAGCGCTGCCCGTGACCAGCGGCCGCCGCTATGCCTTCCTTCCCTTTTTTTACGACGACGCAGCCGCCCACATCCGCGAACAGAATGTCGGCTTTCTGGCGCCCGATATCGGCGGCTACACCTCCGGATTGCAGGAAGAAGCTGCCGAGTAGGCAGCGCGCCACTTGCCAATGTTCCTATTTTGTTCTATTCATCCACCATGGCCGTATATAGGGGCAGAGGCGCGACACTGAACGGCGAAAGCCGGCGCTTCAACATGCCTGAACGCCAGGCTGACGGCGACTGGCTGGACGCACTGGAAGCCATCGACGGGGAAGTGCCCCGGCTCCGTACGGAAGTCACGGTCGAACATCCCCGCACCATCATCGCACGCAACAATTCCCCGGACATAGCCTTCAGCCAGTCGATCAACGCCTATCGTGGCTGTGAACATGGCTGCATCTATTGCTTCGCGCGCCCCACCCATGCCTATCACGACCTTTCGCCGGGGCTGGATTTCGAAACGAAGCTCTTCGCCAAGCCCGACGCGGCCAAATTGCTGCGCGCGGAGTTGATGAAGAAGGGCCATGTCGCAAGCCCCATCGCGATGGGGACCAACACCGATCCTTACCAGCCGATCGAAAAGGACTGGCAGATCACGCGAGAGGTATTGGAGGTGCTGGCGGAGACGCGCCACCCGACCTTCATCACCACCAAGTCCGACCGCATCCTGCGCGATATCGATCTGCTCGCCGACCTCGCCCGCGACAATCTGGTGGCGGTGATGATCTCCGTCACGTCACTCGATCCGAAGATCGCCCGCGCCCTCGAACCGCGCGCGCCGCATCCCGACCGCCGCGTCGCCGCGATCGCGCGGCTTGCAGAGGCTGGCGTGCCGGTATCGGCGAACATGTCCCCGATAATCCCCGCCATCAACGATCATGAGATTGAAAGCGTGGTCGCTCGCGTCGCTGCCGCCGGTGCGCGCGACGTCAACTATATCCTCGTCCGCCTGCCGCACGAAGTTGCCCCGCTCTTTCGCGCCTGGCTCGACGAACATTATCCCGATCGCGCGGGCAAGGTCATGTCCATGATCCGCGACCTTCGTGGCGGCCGCGACAATGATCCCGATTTCGGCAGCCGGATGAAGGGTCGGGGCGTCTGGGCCGACCTGATCCGCACCCGCTTCGTCAAGGCGCGCCGCCGCGCAGGACTGGGCGGCGAACGATTGGTGCTGCGATCCGACCTGTTTCGCCCACCCGAGGGCGCGCAGATGCGGTTGTTCTAGGGGAGGACGGCAGGTCAGAAACAGCGCCCCTCTCATCGCTGGGCAAGCGAAATGCCGGGCGCAAGGCAGAAGCCGAAAATATGACAAATATAGTTTAGAAAGGTTCAGACATGAAACTTAAATTTGACAAGATGTTGCAAAGGTCATAATTTTTCTCTGCACTAGACGGAGGAGTATGCGATGCGCCTGACTGCCCTTCTTCCTATCGCCCTTGCTGTTGCAGCCCCTGCCCATGCTCAGCATGTGGGCGGCGTATCGGGGATACATTTCAACTTGGGCACGCCAATGTCAGCCCCGGTAAATAGTTACGGTGGCTATGGCGTCACCGATTTCTCGCGCCCTTTCTGGCAGAGTAGCGACATTGGCACGGTGCAAGGGCTGATCGCTACCGGTCATTATGCCGAGGCGGACGTCCTGCTGTCGAAAATCGTCGGCCGGACCAGCAGCAAGCAGGTCCGCTTTCTGAAAGGTGTTACCAGGTTGGGCATGGGAGACGCCGAGGGCGCGCGCCGCTATTTCGAGAAAAGCCTGTATCAGGGACGGAACGGCTATCCAGGCGCCATGTCGGGGCTTGCTATCGCGGAAATCCGTCTTGGCAATCGGGATGCGGCCGAGAATATCTTGCAGAAGCTGCGCTATCAGAAGGAAATATGCAGCAATAGCTGTGATCGCGCCCAGCCGCTCGATCAAGCGGTTGCGGTAGTCGAAAAGGCGCTGACATAGGCTTTGACCCAGAAACGCTTTGCGTCAAACACTACGCAAAGCATCCTGGTTATTCGCCATCGTATCGCTTTTGCGGATCAGATACCGCTCCAGTTTCGACTAAAACCGGCAAGGCCGCCGCTCCACACTTCGTTTCGCAAGGGTCATTGCGCTGGCGGCCACGCCCCTCAGTTTCTACCGATCCTGCGCAATTGGCGCACCTGACTGGTTGTCGAAAAGCGGGCAATCATCACCCCACCAGCCGCATTCCCGACCGCCGCATCTTCGTGCGATATCCATCTGCCTTCACGTCCATCCGCTCGAACCGATGGATGCTCAGCCCCGCAATCGTCGCGATCGCATCCACCTGATCCGCGCCCAGACTATAGCGGTCGCCGAGGAAAATCCGCGCCGCCTGCCCAACACCTACTGGCGCGCGCAGGAACACTTCGCTGCGACCACCGCCGGCGCCCGCCAGTAACGCCGCCAGCGCCTCGACCGCCTGCACTGTTTCGATGTCGACCGTCAGTTCCATCCGCGACGCGCTGGCAATCGCGCGGAACGGCTCTACTCCGCGCACGGTGACACGCGGCGTTTCCTCGCCGGGCAGACGGTCCAGTTCCACGATCAGCAGCGCGCAATCGCCATCCGCCGCCAGCAGTTCGATCGCCTTGCACGCCTCTTCGTCGAAGCAACTCGCCTGAAACTGTCCGCTCTGGTCGGAGAAGGTTGCATTGGCATAGCGCGCGCCGCGCTTTGTCTCACGCCAGCGGACATCCTCGACCATCGCCGCCATGATCGTCATGGCGCGCCCTTCGGCATTGGGCGCAGGCATGGGCGACTGGCAGACCAGGCCATAGCTTTTCGCGCCTCGCGCATCGGCCAGATGCCGGTAGCGATCGACCGGATGGGCCGAGAAATAGAAGCCGAACGCCTCCTTTTCCTGCGCCATACGATCGGCCACGGTCCAGGCCTGATGCGGCGGGATGCGCACATCGGCATGGGGCGTCTCGACATCTCCGAACAGGCCGCCCTGCCCGCTTTCTCGCGCTTCCGCATTGCTGGACGCCACCGAAAGGATGGTTTCCGCCGCCGCGTGGACGCCCGCCCGGTCGGCATGGATGCCGTCGAATGCGCCGGCCGCTGCCAGGCTTTCCAACTGCCGCCGGTTGAGCAGGCGCGGTTCGATCCGGTCCGCGAAATCGTCCAGCGACTTGAACGGTCCGCCCTTGTCGCGCTCCTCGACAAGCTGCTCCATCGCCTTCTCACCCACACCCTTGAGGCCGCCCAACGCATAGCGCACGGCAAAGCCAAGGCGAGGATCCTCGCCCTCATAGGGGACGGCCTCGACCGTAAAATCCGCCTCGCTGCGGTTTAGGTCGGTCGGCAGGCAGGTCATCCCCATGCGCCGCATATCGTCGACGAAGACGGTCAGCTTTTCCGTGAGGTGAATATCGAACGCCATCGACCCGGCATAGAATTCCGCCGGATAATGCGCCTTCAGCCACGCCGTCTGATAGGCAAGCAGCGCATAGGCCGCCGCGTGTGATTTATTAAAGCCATAGCCCGCGAATTTGTCGATCAAGTCGAACAGTTCATTGGCCTTGGCCGGCTTGATGTCGCTCTGCGCGCAGCCTTCCACGAAGCGGGAACGCTGCGCGTCCATCTCCGCCTTCACCTTTTTGCCCATGGCGCGGCGCAGAAGGTCGGCGTCACCCAGCGAATAGCCCGCCAGGATCTGCGCGGCCTGCATCACCTGTTCCTGATAGACGAAGATGCCATAGGTTTCTTCGAGGATGGGCTTCAGGAGAATATGGGGATATTCAATATCTTCCTGGCCGTTCTTGCGACGCCCGAACATCGGGATATTGTCCATCGGGCCGGGGCGGTAGAGCGACACCAGCGCGATGATGTCGCCGAAATTGGTCGGACGCACGGCGGCCAGCGTCTTGCGCATCCCTTCCGATTCCAGCTGGAACACGCCCACCGTATCGCCGCGCTGGAGCAGGTCGTAGACCGCGCTGTCATCCCATGCGAGCGTATCGAGATCGACCGTCACGCCGCGCGCCGCCAGCAGCTTCACCGCCTTCTGCAACACCGACAATGTCTTGAGGCCCAGAAAGTCGAACTTCACCAACCCCGCGCCCTCGACATATTTCATGTCGAACTGCGTCACCGGCATGTCCGAACGCGGATCGCGATAGAGCGGCACCAATTGACTGAGCGGCCGATCCCCGATCACCACGCCCGCTGCGTGGGTGGAGCTGTGGCGCGGAAAGCCCTCCAGCTTCATCGCATAATCGATCAGGCGGCGGACCTGATTGTCATTGTCATATTCCGCCTTGAATTCGGAAACGCCGTTCAGCGACCGCTCCAGCGTCCAGGGATCGGTCGGATGGTTGGGCACCAGCTTGGCCAGCCTGTCCACCTGCCCATAGCTCATCTGGAGCACGCGGCCGGTGTCCTTCAGCACCGCGCGCGCCTTCAGCTTACCGAAGGTGATGATCTGCGCCACATGGTCCGCGCCGTATTTCTGCTGGACGTACCGGATCACCTCGCCGCGCCGCGTTTCGCAAAAGTCGATGTCGAAGTCGGGCATCGACACGCGCTCCGGGTTCAGGAAGCGTTCGAACAGCAGGCCCAGCTGCAACGGATCGAGGTCGGTGATGGTCAGCGCCCAGGCGACCAGCGACCCCGCGCCCGAACCACGGCCCGGTCCCACCGGAATGTCATGATCCTTCGCCCATTTGATGAAGTCGGCCACGATCAGGAAGTAGCCGGGAAATCCCATCTGGATGATGATGTCGGTCTCGAACTTCAGCCGGTCGAAATAAGGCTGGCGGGCTTCCGGACCGATGATTCCCGCCTTCTCCAGCCGCGCCTCCAGCCCCGCCGCCGCCTGCTCGCGCAGCATCACGCCCTCGCCCTCGATATCACCGGCCAGGCTCGGCAGGATCGGCTTGCGCTTGGGCGCGGCAATGGCGCAGCGCTGCGCGACGACCAGCGTATTGGCCAGCGCCTCGGGCAGATCCTCGAACAGCCGCTTCATCTCCCCCACCGGCTTCATCCAGGCGTCGGGTGAGCTGGTCCGGCGATCGGGCGTCTCGACATAGGCGCTATCGGCGATGCAGAGCATCACGTCATGCGCCTCATGGAAATGCGGCTCGGCAAAGCAGGTCGGGTTGGTCGCGACCAGCGGCAGGTTGCGGTCATAGGCAAGGTCGAGCAGTTGCGGCTCGGCCTTCCCCTCCACCGGGTCCAGTCGCCGACAAATCTCGATATAGAGGCGATCCGGGAACAGCGTCTCCAGCCGCTGGACATAGGCGACCGCCGCGTCCGGCTGATCCTCGGCGAACAACCGCGCCAGCGCGCCCTCGCCGCCCGCCGTCAGCGCGATGACGCCATCGGTCCGCCCTTCCAGCATATCGAGCGTCACATGCGGCACTTCCTCGACCGGCCGGTCGAGATGCGCCATCGACACCAGCGCGCAGATATTGTCGTACCCGCCCGCATCCTGCGCATAGAGAGCGATCCAGTCATGTACCGGCGCCGCATTGGCCGGCCGCCCCGGCCGCAGCACGCCCAACATCGCGCCGATGATCGGCTGCACGCCCTCGCCCTTGCAGGCGTCGGAAAAGGCCATCGATCCATACAGCCCGTTACGGTCCGTGATCGCTGCCGCAGGGAAGCCCAAGGCCTTGGCCTGCTTGGCGATCTTCTTGGGATCGATCGCCCCTTCTAGCATGGTGAAGGAGGAAAAGACGCGAAGCGGAACGAAAGCGGCATGAGGCATCCGTTCAATCTAGGCATGACGACCGATTCGGCACACCCCCCTGACGACGAAATCTGTGGGCAAATTCCAAAGACCGGCCGCTTTGGCGCCATCCTTAAGAGATTGCCAACCAGTCGTCGCTATGATCCGGCCGATCATGCGCCTGTCCACGATCACCAACTGGGCCTATGGGGCCACCGTCGCCCTGACCCTCGCCTCGGGCGCCACGATGCTGATGGCGTCGGGCGCGGAGGAACGGGAACGCACCGCCGTGGCGCAGCGCGCCACTTTCGATCAGGCGACCGCCACGCTGGAGGAGGATGTCTACCGCCTCACCGAACAGGCGCGCGGCTTCGTCATCAGCGAAGATCCCAGCCACCTGATCGCCTATCGCCGCGAAAAGGCCGCGCTGCGCTCGGTCGAGGCCCGGATAGCCCACCTGCGCGACGCCGGTGCCAGTGAAGGCGAACTGGCCGCGCTCCAACAGGCACTGCACTGGTCGGACGCCCTGACCGACGAGCAGGAGGCCGCGATCCGCGCGGTCCAGGCGGGCGACGACCGCACCGGCCGCACGATATTGTTCGGTGACGAATATGGCCGCGAACTGGACCGCGTCGCGGCGCAGGTCGGCAAGTTCCAATATATGCTGGATCAGCGCACCGACCATTCGGTGGCGCGCGCGACCGATAGCGCCCGCCAATGGCGCACCATGTCTGAAGTCATGCTGGGCATCACAGCCCTGCTGTTCCTTTGCGTCCTCTATTTCGTTCTGAAACAGCGCATCCTGCATCCCGTCGTGCGCCTCAGCGACGTCGTCACGCGCCTCGCCGCGCAGGATTGGGACGCGATCCCGCCGGACTCCGCCCATGTCGATGAGATTGGCGACATGGCGCAGGCCATCCGCATCTTCCGCGAAAACGGCCTGGAACGGCAGCGGCTGGAGCAGGAACGCGACATCGACCACAGCATGCGCGACCTGCTGTCCCGCCTGACCCAGCGGCTACAGGGCTGCGACAGCGTTCATGATCTGGTGGAGGTCGTCCGCCGCTTCGCGCCCGAGATCGCGCCCGATTTTCCCGGCCGGCTCTACATTCACGACAACCGCCGCAACGCCATGACACAGGCCTGCGACTGGCTGTCCCCAGCCTGTTCCCGCATCGAGTTTCCACCCTCCGCCTGCTGGGCATTGCGTCGTGGCCAGACCCACCGGCCGATCGGCGACATGGTCGATATCCCCTGCGAGCATCTCCACACGACGGTCCCGATCAGCACCATCTGCATCCCGCTCGCAGCGCAGGGGGAAAGCATCGGCATGCTCTATTATGAGGAACCGGCGCAGGCCAACGCCAACCACCTGGAGCGGACCGGCAAATATCTGGAGATGCTGGCGGAAAATATCGGCCTCGCGCTCGCCAATCTGCGCCTGCGCGATGTGTTGCGCGAGATGGCGATGGCCGACGCGCTCACCGGCCTGCCCAACCGTCGCCAGTTCGACATCATGCTTCAGACCTTGGTGAACGATGCGGAGCGCAACGCGACCCCGCTCACCTGCCTGATGGTCGACATCGACCATTTCAAGCGGTTCAACGACAATTTCGGCCATGATGCCGGTGATGCCGTGCTGCGCGCCGTCGGCAATGTGCTATCCGATTCGCTCCGCGAGAATGGCCACGCCTTCCGCCTGGGCGGCGAGGAATTCGTCATCCTCATGCCCGGCTTCAGCCTCGACCAGGCGCTCGGCCGCGCGATGCAGATCCAGCGCCGCATCCAGGATCTGCGGATCCAGCATCGCGGCAAGGAACTGGGCGCGATCACCGCCAGCTTCGGCCTTGCCACCTATCCCGACCACGGCCGCGCCGATCGCCTGCTCCAGACCGCAGACGCCGCCCTGCTGCGCGCCAAGACCGAAGGCCGCGACCGCATATTGGTCGCGACCGTGCGGGACGGCGCTTCGGCAGCGGCCTAGACCCCCTCCAGCTTCCCTTCATGCAGCCGGACCACCCGGTCCATCTTCTCGGCCAGCCGCTCATTATGGGTAGCAACCAGCGCGGCGGACCCTTCGCCGCGTACCAGCCGTAGGAACTCGGCCAGCACCACGTCCGCCGTGCGCTCGTCCAGATTGCCGGTCGGCTCATCCGCCAGCACCAATGCCGGCCGATTGGCCAGTGCGCGGGCCACCGCCACGCGCTGCTGCTCGCCGCCCGACAACTGGCTCGGCCGATGGTCCAGCCGGTGCCCCAGGCCCAGCGACGTCAGCAACGACTCGGCCCGCTTGCGTGCCGCATCCATCTCCACGTCGCGGATCACCTGCGGCAGCACCACATTCTCGGTCGCATTGAAGTCCGGGAGCAGATGGTGGAACTGGTAGACGAAGCCCAGCGCATCGCGCCGCAGCCGGGTGCGCCCGTCATTGTCGAGCTTCGCCGCTTCCTCGCCGTCGATCCGGATCGATCCGTCGAACCCGCCCTCCAGCAGGCCCACCGCCTGCAACAGGGTTGACTTGCCCGACCCCGACGGCCCCAGCAGCGCGACGATCTCGCCCGGCCCGACCGACAGGTCGATGCCGCGCAGCACCTCGATCGTCACCCCGCCCTGGGTGAAACTGCGGGTCAAGCCGCTGACTTTCAGAACATCATTCATAGCGCAGCACCTGCACGGGATCGGTATTGGCGGCCTTGAAGGCCGGATAAAGCGTGGCGAGGAAGCTGAACAGCAATGCCATGACGCAGATGACCGTCACCTCGATCGGGTCGGACTTGGACGGCAATTCGCTCAGGAACCGCACCGAAGGATCCCAGAGATTCTGTCCCGTGACGAACTGGATCGCGTTCACCATTCCCTGGCGGAAGAAAAGGAAGGTGAAGCCCAGCACCATGCCGGCCGCCGTGCCCAGCGCGCCGATGGTGACGCCCACGGTCATGAAAATCTTGACCAGCCCCACCCGGCTCGCCCCCATCGTCCGCAATATCGCGATGTCGCGCGTCTTCGCGCGGACCAGCATGATCAGCGAGGAGAGAATGTTGAACACAGCGACCAGCACGATGATCGACAGCACGACGAACATCGCCACCCGCTCGACTGCCAGTGCCTCGAACAGCGACGCGTTCATCTGCCGCCAGTCGGTGATGACGGCCCGGCCAGCGACCTTCGCGGCCAGCGGCTCCAATATCTGCCCCACCTTGTCGGCGTTGACCGTCTGCACCTCGATCATGTTCACCACGTCGCCCAGCAGCAGCAATGTCTGCGCATCCTGGATCGGCATGATGACGAAGGCCTTGTCATAGTCGTAGACGCCGATCTCGACGATCGCCGCCACCCGATAGGCGATCTGGCGCGGCACCGTGCCGAACGGTGTGGTCCTGCCCGCCGGATTGAAGATGGTGATCGTGTCGCCGACCTGGATACCCAGATTTTCCGCCAACCGCGATCCGATCGCGACATTGCCGCTATCGGGCTTCAGGTCGGCCAGGGTGCCGCCCTTGACGTTCTTCGTCAGCGTCGGGCTGGACCGTATATCGTCCACCGTCATGCCGCGAACCAGCGCGAATTCGAACCGTCCCTGATAGATGGCACCCAGCGGCTGCTCGATCATCGGCGTGGCATGGGTCACGCCCTGCGTTGCCCTGGCCTGCTTCAGCACGGATTGCCAATCAGGCAACCGCCCGCCATAGCCTTGCACCACGGCATGGCCGTTGAGGCCGACGATCTTGTCGAACAGTTCGGCGCGGAAGCCGTTCATCACGCTCATGACGATGATGAGTGCAGCGACACCCAGCATGACCGCGACCAGACTGATGCCAGCGACGAGAAAGATGAACCCTTCCCCCTTGCCCGGCAGCAGGTAGCGCTTGGCGATCATGCGTTCGTAACGGGATAGAATCATGTGGCGCGAACGGCCCTTCAAATATGGATCTGGATGATGGCTTAGGCATCGGCATGCTTAACGGCAAGCATTGCAGGATTGTTGCATCGCCGCCACAGGGGCGGACCGAAAATCACAGCAGTCCGATTTTGCCCGTGACTTAAGCCTGCTCCAGTCATAGCAAGAAACTCGAAGCACAGGTGAAAGGCCGTGGTTCAGGGATACTGCATCCCGCTTCGAGCTTAGGGGGCTAAGAAGCGGTTGAGGCAGGCCAAGGGGGAGACGAGCAATCGTCCATTAAACACCCGGATCGTGAAAACACGATCCGGGTGTTTTTTATTGGCCCTGTCCTATCGCGATCCTTTCTTGCATTCTCATGGCCCTATGCTTCGCCGCCTGGTGCGTTTTCCAAGCAGATGGAATCGCCTGCTGGCTCGGAAAGCGCGGCAAAGCAAAACCATAGAGCAGTCGAGCCTATGTAATCGGATCGGAGTCTGCTCTAGCGCCATACTTCTTTCCGATAGGATCAGGCGCGCGCAACATCCTGTCGGAATGTACGGGAAACATGCGAAGTTAAGACGGCGTTTTCCAACAGCCGCCTGCTCTTGAAACCCGAAAGAGTACAACCATATCAATTCCGTCCAGCCGCCACATGGGGCCGGACAGATTATCGCCGGATGCCAGTTGACGGGTCCGGCACGTTCATATTGCTCGTTGGAGATTATGACTCATGCGTAGTTTCGACCTTACCCCTTATCGCCGTTCGACCGTGGGCTTCGATCGTCTGTTCGACCTGATCGAAAATAACGCCCGCCTTGCTCAGGGCGACAATTATCCCCCCTTCAACATCGAGCGCCTGTCCGAAGACCGCTATCGCGTCACGCTGGCCGTTGCCGGCTTCCGCCCCGATGAAATTGACATTACCGCACAGCAGAACCTGCTCCAGGTGATCGGCCGCAAGGATGACGCGTCAGGCGCCGACCGCTCCAAGTTCCTGCATGTCGGCATCGCCAACCGCAGCTTCGAGCGTCGCTTCGAACTGGCCGACTTCGTCCGCGTTGAAAAGGCCGATCTGGCCGATGGCCTGCTTGTGATCGAGCTGGTCCGCGAGATTCCCGAAGCGATGAAGCCCAAGAAGATCGCCGTCAATGGCGGTCAGCTGGTCGAAATCAGCGGCAAGGATCGTGACGCCGCCTGATCCCGTTTCGAGATGACAAAGAAGAGGGCGCGACCGCAAGGCCGCGCCCTTTTTGCTGTCCTATCCGGAAACGATGGGAATAATCCTGATCCCGGCGACGGTGTGAACTTCCACATATGAAAACAGAAAATCAGATCTCGACCTGGCTGCCCAGTTCCACGACCCGGTTCGTTGGCAGGCGGAAAAACTCCATCGCGCTTTCCGCGTTGCGAAGCATCCAGGCGAAGATCTTCTCCCGCCACAGCGGCATGCCGGGCTTGGCCGACGGCAGCAGAGTCTGGCGGGCGAGGAAAAAGCTGGTGTCCATCATCTTGAACGCCTGACCGCAACCGCTGATATTCTTGAGCGCGGCGGGCACGTCCGGCTCCTGCATGAAGCCATAATGCAGCACCACGCGGAAGAAGCCGCGGCCCAGATCCTCCAGCTTGCACCGACCGTCATCCTCGACGACCGGCACATCCTTGATCTTCACCGTCAGCAGGATCACCCGCTCATGCAGCACCTTGTTGTGCTTCAGATTATGCAGCAGCGCATGGGGCACGCCATCGGGCGTCGATGTCATGAACACCGCCGTGCCCGGCACCCGCACCGCGCTGTTGGCGGCGGACGCCACGAACACCGGGATCGGCATGGCCGCTTCCCGCAGACGGTCCTGCACCAGCCGCCGACCGCGCGACCAGGTAGTCAGCAACGTGAAGACGACGAAGCCGATCAGCAACGGGAACCAGCCGCCGTCCGGCACCTTGGTCAGGTTGGCCGCCAGATAGGCGCCATCGACAAAGAAGAAGACCGACAGCAGCGGCGCGGAATAATACCATTTCCAATGCCACAGACGATAAAGCAGCACAGTCAGCAGCAGATTGTCGATGAACATCGCACCCGTGACCGCGATGCCATAGGCCGCCGTCAGGTTGGACGATGTCTGGAACACCAGCACCAGCAGGATGACCATCGTCATCAGCCCCCAGTTGATCAGGGGGATATAGATCTGCCCAGCAGCCGACGCGCTGGTGTGCGAAATGCGCAGGCGCGGCATGAAACCGAGCTGGATAGCCTGTTGCGTGACGGAGAAAGCGCCCGAAATCACCGCCTGCGACGCGATGATCGCCGCCAGCGTAGCCAGCACGACCAGCGGCAACTGTCCCCATTGCGGCGCCAGATTGTAGAAGGGGCTATGCAGCGCCGCCGCGCCTTCGCGGAACAACAGCGCACCCTGCCCCATATAGTTGAGCATCAGCGCGGGCAGCACGAAGAACAGCCAGGACACACGAA
This sequence comes from Sphingobium sp., assembly GCF_035511395.1. Taxonomy (GTDB): domain Bacteria; phylum Pseudomonadota; class Alphaproteobacteria; order Sphingomonadales; family Sphingomonadaceae; genus Sphingobium. The sequence goes on along the minus strand of NZ_DATKFP010000293.1, from coordinate 82 downwards.
TCGGACTGCGTCCGAAATGCCCCATATCGGCGTAGAGCGCTTCCGCACCGGTCACGGCCAGCACGACGGACCCCAGCGCCAG
>NZ_DATKFP010000292.1:0-36700 GCF_035511395.1 Sphingobium sp. | reverse complement strand
CGCAATCCTATCGCGTGTCGCTGCTGCTGGAACCGACCGACTGGATCAGGAACGTCACCGTCGCCGACTACAGCAAGATCCGTGGTCAGGCGGACTTCGTCGCGGACAGCTTCGTCGGTGGCATCTACTCACGGACACCCGCCGAGATCCAGGCTTACCTATCCAATGGCGTAACCGATCCCAGCCGCCTGGCCTTCGCCAACATCTATGCCAACCAGATCATCCCGCAGCTGGCGCAGTGCCGCCTTCGGGGCATTGACGACCCGCGCTGCGACGTCAATGCCGCTGCAGCCGCCGCCAAGAATTCGGTCGGTGACCGGACCAGTTTCGTGACGCAGGATCCGTGGCTCGCCCGCTCGATCATCAAGGGCATATCCAATACCACCACGATCGATCTGAGCGAAAATCATCAGCTCAAGAACATTTTCGCGATCCGCACCAACGACAATTTCAGCAACACGACCCTGACCGGCCTGGCCACCCCGATCATCAACTCGGCTGCCCGGACGCGCCTGAAGCAAACGACTGAAGAGCTTCAGCTTTCCGGTTCCTTCTTCAAGGACGATCTGAAATATACGATCGGTGGCTTTCTCTACGATGAAAAGCCGAACGGGCGAGGCGGTTATCAGGCGCTGGAGGTCAACACCTTCTTCGGCCTGTCGCACAATCTGGCAACCACTTATCTGCACAACAAGAGCAAGGCGGTTTACGGACAATTCGACTATTCGCTGCATCAGCTTGTCGAGGGCCTGACCCTGACCGCCGGCGCGCGCCAGACCTGGGACGAGCAGTCAGCCTGCACGACCAACATGATCTTCAACCCTTTCGGCCCCGCGATGGTCGTGACCAGCGCGGGCAGCAAGGCGATACCGACCGAAGACGAATGCCGGGCAGGTGCCGGTACCAATGTGGGTGCGGCCCAGATGTTCGACACCGCAAAATTCAAGAAACTGACTTACACATTGGGCGCGAACTGGCAGATCAGCCCATCGTCGATGGTCTATGTCGCCCGTCGTCGTGGCTATCGCGCCGGTGGCTATAATACGCCGGTACTCGATCCTTTCCTCGCTGGATTGCAGACCTTTGCTCCGGAAGTTCTGGATGACTGGGAAGTCGGCACGAAGCTGCGCTTCCGTTCGGGCGGCATGAGCGGCACGCTTGATCTTGCCGCCTTCACCGGCAAGGACAGCGGCAACCAGCTACCGATTTCAACCAGTGGCCTTGCGGCCGGTGTCTGCGTCCCGTCAGCCCTGGGCACGGCCGGTCACACCACCTCCAACTGCACACTGGCCGGAACGCCCGGATCTCTGGTGATCGTGAACGGAGCGACCATGACGTCCAACGCGGGTACGCTGACCATCCGCGGCATCGAGGCGGCGGGCACACTGAGCCCCAACCCCTATGTCACGCTCAGCGGTAGCTTCTCCTACGTTCAGGTCAAAGTCGACAGCATTACCTTACCGTCTGAACTGCTTGCCTATCTGACAGCTGCCGGCCGACCCGAGCCGTCGGACATCCAAATACAGGGACAGCCCAAGTGGACGGCCAATGCCGGCATGAACTTGCGTTATCCCGACAAGGTTCTGGGCGGCGACCTGAGTGCCAGCCTCGACTTCCATTATACTGGTTCGACCCGGCAAGTGGAGCTGGCCATCCCCAGCTATCATCAGTTCGACCTGCGTGTGGGTCTCGACAATATAGGCGACACCGGCGTCAGCATCGCCGCCTATGTGAAGAACCTCACCAATGAGACGATTTATCAGGGCGGTGGGGCAACGTCGCTCTCTCTCGGCGTTCCCAGCTATATTCTGGGGGCGCCGCGGATCATCGGCATCCAGCTTCGCTACAATTTCGGGAACTGATATCGGATTGAAACTCGAAGAAGCTCCTGGAGGCTATCCTCCGGGGCTTCTATCCGGGCAATCCCCCAGATACGGACGGGCGCGTGGCCCCAATAGCAGCCGCGCAGCGCGCGCTTCAGCAGCTTGTCGTTGGGCAACCGTGGCAGGCTATCGACGAAATCGATACGGGCATTTATACCGCGCCAGCCGTTCCTGGCAGTAAGCGATCAATTCATGCGCCAGTGCATCCGCCCCGGTCGTCCCGCCACCCAGTTGCACCACCGCCTTCACCTCTTCGCATCGCTGGTCGGCAACACCCGAGCACCGCGATCTTGACGATATGGCCGACCTCGTCCGCAGTCAGATGCCAGTTGACCGGGGTGTAATAGAGCCCGGAGCGCTGCGCCGCCCAGGCGGCGTCGCGGACACGGACCATTCCCAGTCCAGCAACAGTACGCTGGTCGATATCTCATCCTCGTCCTCGACACGCCATGCGGCAATTATCTGCGGGCTGGTGACCGCATGAGCGATCCGGGCGTTCACCTGCCCGAACGGCAAGCCATCGCACAGGCGTCCCCACCACGGCCGTCGCATGATTTTGGCGAGCGCATACATGCCACCGGCTTTGCGGCATCGACGGCGATCGGCATGCCGACGGGCGTCCTCGCAGACGAAATGCTGCTGGAGGGTGAGAAACGGGTGCGGGCGCTCATCAGTTGCGCCGGCAATCTAGCCAATGCCTGGTCCGATCACGACAAGGCAGTCGCCGCAATTGAGTCGATCGAACTTCTGGTGCAGATTGATCCTTGGAGTCCGACACGGCGCGGCTGGCCGATTATGTGATCGCGCCCAAGCAGGCCTATGAAACGCCGACGTCGACTGTCAGGCGGGAACAGGCCGCCCGTTATGCCTTTCCCAGCAATGCCTACACCGAAACCTTCGCCCAATATCTCCCCGCTTTGCTGTTCCCGCCTGACGGGGCCGACCTGTCGATCGCTTCCGGCCAGTTGGCGGAACTGAAGTCCAGGCGTGGCCGCGTCCAGACTATCGCAGAAGGCGATGCGCATCTGCGACCCGGCACGATCTCGATCAGCCATGGTTTCGGTAGGCTGGGCGTTGATGACGATCCCAAGGTCGGTTTCAACATCAGTTGCCTGCTCGGCGCGGACGGCATGATCGAGCGCTATTCCGGTCAGCCGTTGATGAGCAACGTCCCACTCATGGTGCGAGCGGTGCCCAGCGCATGAAAGGTCGGCGATGATCAAGGACGAAAATCTGGTTCTGGGTGCAAGGTCGCGTCGCTGTCGTCACGGGACGCCCGGGAGCCTAAAGCCGATCTCCAGATCGGGTGCTATGGCATTCGCGGTTCCGGAGACCAACGGACATCGCCAACATGATCGCGATCTAAAAAGGGACGATCATACCAGGCCCTCAAAAGCCATCTCTCAGGCTTTGTCATTACCGTCGATTGCGCCGCTGATGGCAAAAGAAAAGGGGCGGCTCTCCTCAGTGCCGCCCCACTCCCCCGATCAGCACTGATCAACGGCCGAAGTTATATCGCACCGACAGGCCAATCGTCCGTGGATTGGCATGAATGAAGGACTGCGCGCCATTCGCATTGGGCGAGCTGGCCGACGTACCGTAATTATAATCCTCATTGAGAAGATTACGGCCCCATATCGACACATCGATGCCACTGCCACCGATATCGGCAAGCGTGATGCGACTGTCCACGGTGATGTAGGATTTGACGAACACCGTACTCAGCTGGAACTTGTCGGAATATTTGATATCGGTGTTCAGCGACAGATCACCACCCAACACTTTCGTCGGAATGTTGATGCTGACATTGCCATTCGCCGACCATTTGGGCTGCTGCTCCACGACAATCGTGGTGGGAACGCCGACATTGGCGGCTCTCAGCAGCGCCGACAGACCGGGGTCGAAGGAAATGCTGTTCACCTTGCTGTCGACATAGGAGAGACCGCCGCCTAGCGTAAATCCGTCTACCGGCGTGATCGTCCCGTCGACTTCGAAGCCGCGGATGGTGATGGTGCCCGCATTAACGATCGTGGTGGCGATCGGATAGCGCAGATTCACGCCCGGCGTTCCCACCGGATAGGCGACCTGCCGCGCGGCGGTAGTACAGTTGGAGGTACGCCCATCCGAACCGACCGCCTCGGGAATGCAGGTGCCGCCATTCAGGTTCGAGGTGCTGATCTGGATCTGCCGACCCTTGTCCTTGCCGGTGAAGGCCGCGACATTAAGGGTGCCGCGCACCTGCCCCGCACGCCAGCTCAACTTGGTGCCGACTTCGTAATCATCGAGTACTTCCGGCTGGAAGGTCTGGATGCCGGAGAAGAAACTATCCACCAGCGGCGTGTTATAGTTGCCACCGCGGTAGCCCCGACGCTTGACGGCATACACCATCACATCCCTGGCCAGCTTCCAGTTGAAACCCAGCGTGTAGGTCAGCTTCTTGAACGTGACCTTGGGCAGGACTTGCGCGTTGAAGGAGGTCGCGCCGGGAACCGAGATACTTCCCGTCTCGCACTCCCGCTCCGTGGGAATGATGTCCGAATTCGCATCCCTGACGACCAGCGGTTGCGTGGCGAAGGGAGTGATGGTCACGCCCACCGCGCAACCCTTGGTCGAATCCCATGTCTCGCGCGCACCCGCCGTAACCGTCAGGCCAGATATGAAGTCATCCAGCGAATAGTCGAACTGGCCGTAGAGCGCCTTGCTCTCATTCGTCAGATAAGTGACGTTCATACTGTGGGACAGGCCACCAAAGGCGCTGATCTCCAGCATCTGGTTGCCACCCGGGCCGTTGGGCGACTCCCTGTAGTAGAAACCGCCGACCGTGTATGTCAGGCGCTTGTCGAACAGGCTGCCGGAAAGCTGAAGTTCGTCCGAGATTTGCTTGAGCTCGATCTGGCTGGACGTATCGATGATCGGCACGGGCGAATTCTCGTTGTCACCCAGATTATAATTGCTCACCTCACGATAGCCGAAGATGTTCTTCAGCGTATGATCATCGCCGATATTGATAGTCGTGGTATTGGTTACGCCTTTGGCAATGATGCGCGTGGCCCATGGATCTACGGTAACATATTGAGTCCGCTTGTTATGATCGCCGAAATTCTGGTACAGGCGATAGTCGCACAGGAAGTTGTTGCCGCATTGGAACAGCCGCTGGACATTCTGCGCGAAGGCCGCTGCGCCTGCTGCGCCCAGACTGGGCGTCAGGTTCGCCTGGATGGTGGCTGGTGGCAGGAACACCAAACCGGGCGGGAAGGTGCCAAGCGAGGGACTGCTGAAGCCCTGGGGCCAGAAACGGTCGAACTGGCCGTTGTTCGTCCCGCGGATCTTGCTGTAATCGCCCACAGTGACGTTCTTTATCCAGTCGGTCGGCTCGAACAATATGGACAGGCGGTAGGACTGACCGGCATATTCGTCCAGATCATGCTTTGCCCTGCTCGCCGTACCGACCGTCGCGACCCGCGTCACGGGATCGAGCGTGTAGGGCGAAACCACATATGTCGTCGACGGACCGTCGTCATGGAAAACCTGCGCCGATGCGCGAACGGCAAGAACATCCTGGATGATGGGCACGTTGATCGCACCCTCGATCTGCCGGAAACCGCCGAACTTCTTGTTGCTATAACCCGCGACATCGCCCTTCACATAGCCATTGAAATCATGGGTCGGCGCCTTGGAATAAGTAAGGATAGCGCCGCCAATCGAGTTGCGGCCGAACAGCGTCCCCTGCGGCCCCTTCAAGACCTGGATATTCTCCATGTCATAGGTCTGCATCAGCGAGCCGTAAGTCGCCAGCGGGATGTCGTTGAAATAGGTTAGAACACCAGGGGACACGTTGCCCGTGACGCCGCGCGATTGGCCCCGGATCGTGATAAACGGATTGGCCTTCGCACCGCCGCCCGAAATGTTCAGCCCCGGCGTGATCTTCGTCAGGTCTGCCACAGACATGACGGTCTTCGTTTCGAGCTGATCGCCGGAAAAGGCACTGATCGAGATCGGCACGTCCGAGATCGCTTCCTCGCGCCGCCGCGCAGTAACGATTATGGCTTCGGTAGCCATATTGTCACTTTGTTCAGCGGACTGGTCGGCAGTTTGTGCGGATACCATTTGAGGCATCAGCGTCACCCAGACAGCAGCCGTCGACAACAGAACAAGCCTGTTCATTTACTCCTCCCCTAAAGAAGCCATTATTTCTTTATTATGATGCACACCCTTATGAGTGGTGTATTTTGGACTGTAGATGAGCAATGCAGGTCGATGCAATGGCCCTGTCGAAAATCGGGCGCCCCTTTTGCTCCAGTTACCTACATATCAGATACATGCACATTTGAAGAAGCTCCGCGACCTTCTCAGCGCTTTTCCGGGGAAAAGCATGGCATATTCCCCTATATTCGCGCGGCATCAGTTGGTTGCGAAGTAGCGCAGCCCCCCTCCAACCACGTCGATCCAGTCGCGCGGCTGCTTCCCGTCAATATCCCGAATGCCATATTTGCGGCCCAGTTCGGCGCTGACAACAGCCCCTCCTGACAGAGCCTTGCGCTCCGGATAGTCGAGCAAAGCTGCGATCAACAATTCCGTGAATTCGGGCGGATAGAACTCTGGAAGAATGCCTGAAGCTCCAGCGGAAAAAGTTGGTCCGGCACAGCCTTGCTCCCTCTGTGCGAACATAGCCCGGCCAGATCAATCCTCAATGAGGGCGTGCGCGACAGAAGAGGTCCGACCGCTTCAACCCGCCGCCTTCTATGAAAGGGATTGGTGATCGCCCGGCTGATCCGAGGCGATCATCTTCGGATGCACCGAAATCATGCTGCCGGCCAGCACTGGCCAACTGAGCGCAGGCCAGTACCGGCCGGTCGTCACCCCATAAGGGCCACACGCAGCGCAGCCGCCATTTGCGGCACTTCAGCCAGCGAACGCGCCATGTCGTTGAGGTGCGTGCATCCCTCTGTCCGCGCCAATCGCGCCAGCACCTCGTCGCGCAATTCCGCGAGCGGGGTACCGGCCAACCGGCCAATGTTAAGGATCGCCATCGGGCATTGATCATAGGGCAAAATGCGCGGGTCGGCCCGGATCGACAGCAATGTCATGCTATCAGCATCCGCCACCGCCTCCAGCATATATTCATGCACCGCGACGCGTTCGCCCGACGGCAACGGCGCGCTGTCCTGGAAATGCGCGCCGATCAGAATGCGCCCGCATCCGCCGTCGATCCGGACGTCGATCCGCCGCGCCCGACGCGCGGACACGCCCTGCTGCGGTGTCAATACATGCCATCCATGGGGATCGTCGACCACGTCCAGCGAATCCACATGACGGAAATTCTGGTCCGGACCGGGAACCCCATCGATCAGCGCCGGGGAGCCCGGCCGGAAACCGATGCAAACGCCCTCCATAGTGGGGCGGAGGGCTTTCGTTTCAGCATCCGATACTGGCTCCCGCCATTCCGGATCCCAGTGCGACCAAGCCCAGGCGGCCACCAGGCTGGACCCCGCAATATCGTCGAGCAGCAGATAAAGCGGCGTCCCCTGCGCGCGCTCCTGCGGCAGCGCGTCGTTGATCCCCCGCCGCAGTTGGCCACCGGCACGGGAACCCACCAAACCCACAATGTCCGCGCGCGGCGGTATGGCCGAAATTTCGAGGATCTGCCGCGTAGGCGTCAACCGAGCGGTGAAGCGGTCCTCCGCCAGCAGGGCCGGATGCCGGACATCATCCAGCGTCAGCAGATCGCGCGCCCGTCCCTGTTGCAGCATCGGGTTCCGCCGCCCTTCGGGCCAACTCGTGTCGATGGTCGATGTCCTGCGGATCGATCGACATGCGCGTGGTGGCGTGACCGGCGCCGGGCCGCTGACAATAGGCAAGCTGTTGTCACTCATGAAATCCCACAGTCTCCTCTATCGGTCGCGGCCTGTCCTGACCGTCGCCCTTTCCCCGTGTCCAGTTCAGCCGTGACGTCGCGCGATCCTTGCACGCAGCGGTCCATCGGGTCAGGCCCGTTCGCTCATGAAGGCCATGACATCATGCTTCTGATAGTCAATGCATGATGGCACTGCCTCCCGTTCACCTCACGGACATGGCCAGTTCGAACACCTGTGAATCGACATCGTCGCGCTCGCCCCACATCGCCACCGCCCGCTGGCGCTGATGCGGTGTATAGTCCACCGGAAAGCGCCCTTCATAAGCCGGATAGCGTTTGAGCACGTCGCGCCCGGCGAACATCTGATGCACCTCGGTAGGGCCGTCCGCCATGCCCATCGCCAGCACCCCGGACCACATGCGCGCGAGCGGCGTCTGGTTGGACACACCCAGCGACCCTAGCAGATGCATCGCCTTGAACACGATATTGTGCGATATCTGCGCGCAGGCCACCTTGCACGCTGCGATCCACGGCAGCGCTTCCTTTTCCATGTGATTGTCGAACATCCAGGCGGTGCGCAGCACGAGCATGCGGAACTGCTCCAACTCGATCCAGCATTGGCCGATATCGACCTGCACCAACTGTTTGCGGCCCAGCGCTTCCCCCTTGGTCACGCGACTGTTGGCGCGCGTGGCCATCATCTCGATCGCGCGGCGGCACATACCGATGACCCGCATGGCATGATGTATGCGCCCGCCGCCCAGCCGCGACTGCGCGACCATGAAGCCACCGCCGCGCGGCCCCAGTAGCGAATCCTTCGGCACGCGTACGTCGTGATAGCGGACATGGCCATGCGTCCCGTCCGGGAAGGGTTCGCCCGGCAGGCCCGGATTGCTGAGGATCGTGATGCCGGGCGTGTCGTGCGGGACGATCAGAATCGACATCTTGTTATAGGTCGGCGCGTCCGGATCGGTCACGCAGACGACGAGGTAGAATTCCGCATAGCGCGCGTTCGAGGAAAACCATTTCTCGCCGTTGATCACCCATTCGTCACCGTCCAGTTCGGCCTTGCAGGTGAACTGCGTCGGGTCCGATCCGCCCTCCACCTCCGTCATGGAGAAGCAGGAAACGATCTCGTTGGCGAGCAGGGGCTTCAAATACCGTTGCTTCTGATCGTCGGTACCGAACTTGGCGAGGATTTCCGAATTGCCGCTATCTGGCGCCTGGCAGCCGAATATGGTCGGTCCCCAATCGGTGCCGCCCAATATTTCGTTGAGGTGAAGCAGTTCCACGGTGCTCCAGCCCGGACCGCCCAGATGCGGGGGTAGATGAGCCGCCCAAAGCCCCTGATCCTTTACCTGCTGTTGCAGCGGCCGAACGATCCGCATCGCCTGCTCGTCGCGCGGATTCCAAGGCGCGCCATGTTCAGGGAACAACGCGTCGAGCGGCAAGATCTTGTCCGCCACAAATTCCTTCACCCAGTCGAGCTTTGCCGCGAACTCGGGGTTCAGCGTGAAATCGATCATCGTGCCTGACACCTTCCAGCTGGGCATATGGCGCGCTCTGCGCCGTCGCCATTTCACTAGACACATGTCCAGCCAAATTAAGTTTGTCCAGACGAATCCATCGCACAGGAGCGATGCTTTTCTAACATCCATAAAGCGCGGGGACCGGCCTGCGCTCCGCAAACATCAAGCCGTTTCGAGCATGCCATCCTCCTGCGCCACGGCCCCGAACATCCGCAGGATATCGCCGGACGTGACGGGGCGCGGTTCTTCGCCATTCGCCAACGGCGCCGGGCCGCCGAAGGAACGGGGGCTTATATCGACATCGCGCGCATGCTCTCGCAGCGCACCAACGGAGCATTTGTCGCGACCTCCCATAATTCCGATCGCATCATAACCGAAGAAACGCAGGGCGTTCTGATAGCCGATCTTGTCGATCTGCGCGTCGGTCAGATGCTTGACCGTCTCATGAAAACGCTCCGGTGCTTTGGGCCACAGGCAGTCTGAATGCGGATAGTCGCATTCATAGGCGATCAGATCCTCTCCGATAGACTGGATGTTCTGTAAACCGAAGGCATCGTCGATGAAGCAGGTCATGAAATGCTTGCGGAACAGCTCACTCGGCCGCAGCCCGCCATATTCGGAATGGGTCCAGGCGCTATGATGATCGAAGGTGAAGTCAGCACGCTCAAGAAAATAAGGAATCCAGCCGATACCACCCTCGGACAGGCAAACCTTCAGGTCATAGTCGCGCAGCGCCTTCAGGTTAAGCCAGTCGGCAGTCGAATTGGCAATCGCCATCGGCATGGTGGCGATCCACGCGTCGATCGATGTTTCCATCGATGCATGCGGCGCAGGCGAACCCGACCCGATATGGTTGCTGATGACGATGCCATTGTTGGCCAGCGCCTTCCACATCGGCTTGTAGACATCTTTGTGGATGCTGGGCAGGCCGTGAAAGGTAGGATTGTCGCACATAGTGATGGTACGTACGCCCTTTCGCGCGGCGCGCTCGATTTCTCTAGCGGCCTCCTCCGGATTCCAGAAAGGGACGATGGCGACCGGAATATTGCGGCCCGGATATTTGCCGCACCATTCGTCGATATGCCAGTCATTATAGGCCTGCAACATACGCAGCCCAACTTTGGGATCGCTATAGTGCATGAAGCGGTTGCCATCGAAGCCGACGACAGATGGGAAGTTGATCGACGACAGGATGCCGTTCACATTCATGTCGTCGATGCGCGCGTCAATATTGTAGGTACCCGATCGCATCTGGCTGAACGCGACCGGTTCGCAGCCATATTCTTCCTTCGGACGACCGACTACTGCATTCAAGCCGATCGCGCCTGCCCGCTTGCCGTCGAATATCCAATAATCCATGCCATCGGCATCCTGCGCCATCGATGGCGCCTTGTCCTTCCATTCCAACGGTAGATGGTTGGCATACATGTCCATGGGTTCGACGATATGATCGTCGACGCTCACCATGACCATATCCTCGAGTTTCATGGCATCCTTCCCTTCTGCGGTTTATTGATAAATTACATTATGTCAGTCTTTGGATCGAATGCAAGCATGGCCCAGTCAGACAGCGGACGTTGTCAGGTCAGTCGTTCGACGCGAAGCCCGCAGTGCGATTGCGGTTGATGGCCCGGGCGATCAGCAACTGGCCCGTTATGGCTAGCAAGATGACGGGGATAAGCGCGAGTAGCCCGAGGCCAAGCGCGCCCGCGCCGTGGGTCGATTTGAAAGCATCGCTCACCACACCGACATAGAGAGGCCCCAAACCTGCCCCAACGAGATTATTGGCCAGCAGATAGATGGAACCGAAGAGCGTCACCTGCCTCGGCGGAGCATAAGCCTGCACAATCGCGATGGCCGGTGCCAGGAAAGTGCCGGCCATGCACAGTGGAACCGTCCAGAGCAGCAGCGAGACACTCCAGCGATCTGCCACGATCGCCATGATCATGAAGGGAATCGCAATCAGCAGGCTGCCCGCCGGGACGAAAGCATAAGCGAGCGGCGTACGGCGCCCCAGCCCGTCCGCCATAACGCCGCCTAGCCAGAGGCCAAGGCCGAAAGAGACCGAGAAACAGACAGAATACCATATGCTGATGTCGAGCAAGTTCATGCCCTTGACCCGCATCATGAAGGAAGGAAGCCAGGAAATGAGCGCGTGACTGGTGCAGGAGGTCAGCCCCGCGAAGAGGAAGCACAACCGCAAGACCGGATGCCGCAGGAAACCGCGAAAGGACGCCAGCAGCGCCGGGGCCTCAGCCGAGTCGAAAGATATTTCAGGCGCCGGTTCGCGTACCAGCAGAAATAGGGCGAGGGCAGCGATCAGTCCCGGCAGGCTGACGGCAATCAGCCCGGCACGCCAGCCGAAATAGGATGCGACCCAAGCGGAAAGCGCCACGCCGATGAACGCCGATACCGGCGAAGCCACATGGAAAAGGCCAAGCGCTGCGCCGCGGCGCTGTGGTGGAAATTTCGCCGCGATCAGCGCATAGGAGGGCGCAGTACCGCCCGCCTCCCCGATCGCAACGCCGATGCGCGCAATTGCGAGATGCGCGAAACTCGCCGAGAGCGCGCCCGCCATCGAACAGACCGACCAGACGACGCACGCTACCGAAATGGTCAATACCCGCCCCATCCGATCGGCGATCCAGCCCACCGGTACGCCGAAAATCGTGTAGAAGAACGCGAAAGCCAGCCCGGTCAGCAGACCCAACTCAGTGTCGTTCAGGTCGAGATCCTTACGAATCGGTTCCGCCAGGAAGGCGACGATGTTCCGGTCCATCGTATTGCACATGTAGATCAGGAACAGGATAGCGAGCACCGGATAAGGGCGCTGAAAATAGGCCTGCAATCCCGTCTGTCCCTTTCGGTACAACATGCCTGCTTCCCAAATCCATCACGCAAGCCACGAAAAAGACGGCCGGGCACCGGACCCGGCCGCCTATGAAAGGCGCGTCAGGAGAGAACCCGCCTCAACGCTTGCCCTCAAGCAGGCCTTTAAGGTTGGAACTCATAAACATCTCCTGCTCGGCAGAGGTAAAGTTCTTGACCTCATTGATATAGTCGAGCGGCAACTGGAGGCCCTCGGGATGAGGCCAGTCGCTACCGAACAATATCCGACTTGCTGATATATATTGCTTCAAATCATCCAGATCTTCTTCATAATAAGGTGCTACATAGACGCATTCCTGGAAGGTTTCGACCGGATCGCGCGTGAAGCTCTTTGGCATTTGACCATAGGCACGGCGCAGCATGTGCATCAAATGCGGTACCCAGATCGACCCATTCTCTGCCGAAACCCAGCGAATATTGGGAAAGCGGGTCATCACGCCATGTGCAATCAACGCGGAGATCATGTCGGAAATCGCCCGGCCCTGGCTGTCGATGCATGCCTTGAGCGGGTCCGACCGGTCGAACGCCAGCATTTCCTTCGAACCGCTGGTGCCCCACCAGCGATAGATCTGATCATAGCCCGAATCCGACACATGCAGTACGACGAAGATCTTGGCTTCGTTCACCTTCGCCCAGAATTTGTCGAATTCCGGTAAACCAGGCGAACGTGGCCCGAACAGACCTGGAACGGGCGCGGGGCGGATGAGGACATGGCGCGCGCCATGCTGAAGTGCCCAGTCCAGTTCCTGGCAGGCGAGATCAACATCGGCCAGCGAAATATAGGCACAAGGAAACAGACGATCCTGATAATTGAAAGTCCAGTCGTCCGCGACCCAGGCGTTTAGCGAATGGACACACGCCGCCATCAACTCGATATTGGTTCCCATATGCCCTTCGATCACCGAAGCAAGCGTCGGAAAGATCAGTTGCGCATGCACGCCCTGCTCATCGAGCAGGTTAAGACGCGTTTCGGGGTTGGAGAATTCCGACTGATAGGCAAGCGCGTCACCGGTCAGCTCACGCAGAGTCTTGCCGTCCCAATTCTCGCTACGGTACCAGATTTCGTGGGAACCAGGTGCGGCCACCACGTCGAAAGTTGGGTTGGGAATATATTCGCTGATATAGCCGTTAATTGCCAGCTTCGTGCGACCTTCGACCTGCACATACTGGAAATCCTTGTGGAACTTCTTTGGCAGATGTCGGCGGAATGCATCCGCTGTTTCGTAATAATGACCATCAGCATCATAGACGGGATAACCGAGTTTGCGAACTTCCTTTACCCGATCCATAACAGTCTTCACTGCCATGACATTCTCCTTATATTTCACAATCTGTCCCGACAACAGGCGGAGGCGTGCGGCAATCGCCCACACCATTCAAATCGGATTTGGCTTCACGGGATCCTTAACGTCGGCAAGCCCACAAGCCGATCCTGAATGGTAAATCATCACATTCATGCCGCACGCACACCATCGCGCACCATGGCCCCGATCGTACCTAAGCGGCGCGCATGCGAGCGCGCATGATAGCCAGCGGCAGCGGATCAGTCACCAATTCCATCTGGGACGCCACCTGACGCATTTGCGGGCCGAAATGACGCTCGATCTGATTACGCAGGGCCTGGGCAAGGAAGTCTTCTCGCTGGCGCATGACTTCGCTGATACCGCCGATCCCGATGATCATCTGCGGCTGGCCAACCACGCGCGGCAGCGCCGCTGCGATCATGCCACCTCCGCGCGTCACCATGTCGCAGGTAAAGGCGTAGCCTTTCTGCCGGATCACCGCAACCTTCTCCAGCACTTCGCGCACTTTGATCAGCGGCTCGCCGTCAGCCGCCTCGGCGTTGACCCGCATGACGATGCGTGTGATTTCCGCATCGGTCATCGTCGCCAGCACGGCATAGCCGGACCCGGAACCAGCCAGCGGCCGGGCCGTGCCCAGAGTCATGTGCAGCCGCGCCGGGCTTGTTGCCTGAATAACGTGGATATACTGCACATGCTGGCCGTTACGCATGCCCAGGACGACCGTGTCGTGAGTCTGTTCGTTCAATTCTTTCATCATGGAAATGATAGTGCCTTCTGCAAAGAAGGGCGCATTGACCCAACTACCCAGAAGAGCCACACGACTGGAGGTGATGTAGGTCCGGCTATATGCGTCGTAATTGAGATAGCCCATTGTTACCAGGCTACGCAGCAGCGCGGACGTACTTGACTGCGGATAGCCAAGAGCGTCGGCAATTTCCATTACCGTAGATTGGCGCTGGAGGTCGTCAAAATATTCCAGGATTTCCAAAACACGGCCAGCGGATTTCACCAGTTTTGATTCGATGGGAAATTTCGCGCTGATACGATCACGTAGAGCATCTGCCTTGCGTCGTCCCATGATCCTTCTCCCGACTCCATTTTCTGACACTTCGTCAGAAAATGGATCATCACAATCATGATGTCCAGAAAAATCTGGCACTATTATTCAGGCCATTGATATACTTTGATAATATGATCTTCCTATACCTGTGTTGGCGATCGCTTTCCAACCGGCACGTCGTTGCCTTACCCTCCGGCCGGCATCCGGAACACATATGCGTTCACGCCGCGTCATCGCGATCGCGACCGGCCTGGTCTCCACGCCCAGGACGGCACAAGTTCGTCTGGCCAATATTGCAGGGCGAAGATGGGGCTCCGATACCGACGGAACCGGGTATGGCAACAGAACCGTGATGAGTGGGCCGCAGCCGTTGCGTCGTACCGATGCAAGGCCCTAGCACGGCATATCACGACATTATCCAGGATTGATGATGATTTCTTCCTTCGCCGCCATCCATGATTGGAGGCGGACATGACGGCAGCCAACCTTCATTTGGCGCTACCCAAACTGACTCCCGAAGCGGAAACGCTGAGGCAGGATGTCCGCACTTTCATCGCGGAGGAACGCGCCTTCGGCCGCCTGCCTCCACCCCGGCGCATCGGCTTGGGCTTCGACAAGGCGATGACGAAGCGGATCGCGCAGAAGGGCTGGATCGGATTGACATGGCCGAGGCAATATGGCGGGCAGGAGCGATCGGCGCTCGAACGCTACGTCATGAACGAGGAATTGCTGGCGGCCGCCGTACCGGTCGGCGCACATTGGATCGCGGACCGGCAGTCCGGCCCAGTGTTACTGAAGTTTGGCACAGACAAACAGCGCCAATTCTATCTTCCCCTCATTGCGTCGGGCGACCTGACCTTCAGCATCGGCATGAGCGAGCCGGAATCGGGATCGGACCTCGCCTCACTCAGGACCAGGGCAGAGAAGGTAGTGGGCGGATGGCGCATCAACGGGCGCAAGATCTGGACGACCAACGCACATCACGCCCAGTATATGATCGTGCTGGCGCGCACCTCCACGGTCGAAGGATCGCGCCACGAAGGGTTCAGCCAGTTCATCGTCGACATGACGACGCCGGGCCTCACCATCAGCCCGATCGTCTCCATGGCGCTGGAACATGATTTCAACGAAGTGCTGTTCGAGGATGTATTCGTCCCCGAAGAGGCGCTGATCGGCCGCGAGGGCAATGGCTGGAATCAGGTCTCGGCAGAACTGGCCTATGAACGTTCCGGCCCGGAGCGCTGGTTGTCGAGTTTCCGCCTGATCAGCGAACTGGTCGACGTGCTTGGTCCTGATGTCCGCCCCGGCACGCTCGAAGACTTGGGCAGGCTGATCTCGCACCTTCTTTCGCTGCGACAACTCAGCATGTCGGTCGCGAGCATGATCCAGCAGGGTAAATCGCCAAATATGGAAGCCTCGATCGTCAAGGATCTGGGTACCAAATTCGAGCAGGAGGCGGTGCGCGTCGTGCGCAACATCGTCAGCGCCGATGATCTGGTATCGAGCGGCCGGGCAGAGCGGCTGAAAGCGCTGCTGATCCACGCCCAGCAATATGCGCCGGCCTTCACGATCCGTGGCGGCACCAACGAAATCCTGCGCGGCATCATTGCCAGGGGAATTGGCCTCAGATGAGCGAGAATCGAAGCTTTTTCAAGGATACCGTGGAGCGCATCCTGACGGATACGCTGGACAAGACGGATATCGACGCAGCGGAAGAACGTCGCCTGCCGGCAGGGCTTTACGACGCACTGATCGAAAACGGCATCACGCTGATGCTGGTTTCCGAAGAACAGGGCGGCATCGGTGCAAGCGTGGCCGACGCCGCCGTCATCCTGCGCGCGGCAGGGGCAGCCGCGGCGCCCGGACCGCTGCTAGAAACGATGCTGGGCCAGGCGCTGCTGGCTCAGGCCGGACTTGATCCTGCCGACGGCCTGCTCAGCCTTGCCTTTGTTGATGGGCTTGCCCTGCCGGGCGAGGGCGAGACGGCATGGACCGATGCGATACTCTACGACGTCGTCTGGCCCGAAGCGGTCGGCCATGTCCTGATCGTCGCCCGGACGGACGACGGCGCCCGCCTGATCGTCACCAGCGCATCAGACTGGACCGTCGCGCCAGGAACGGACGCGGCGGGAGAACCGCGCGACACGTTGACGGCGGCTTCGATCGCGGTCATGTCCAAACGCCTGCACGATTATGACGCACTGCTGCGGACCGCCGCGATCCTGCGCGCTGCGCAAATGCTGGGCGCGATCGACTGGTCCTTTCGCCGCAGCGTCGAATATACAAGCGAGCGCAAACAGTTCGGTCGCGAGATCGGCAAGTTCCAGGCGATCCAGCAAATGCTGGCTGAATTGGCCGACCATGTCCTGGCCTCCGCCGGAATCACTGATGCGGCAGCAGAAGGACTGAATGCCACCCTGATCGCCGCCGCGCGCTCGCGGCTGGCAGACGCGGCTGATGCGACGATCACGATCGCACATCAGGTGCATGGAGCCATCGGCTTCAGCCTGGAATATGCGCTGAACGCGCGGACCCGGCGGTTGATGGCATGGCGCGACGATTTCGGTAGCGTGCCCTATTGGCGCCGAACGCTGGCGCAGGGCTTTGCCGGGCTCTCGCGGGAGGCCTTCTGGCCAGCGGTGTCCGACGCCGGATTGCCGACGGCGGCCTGATGGATGCCTCCTGGTCAGCGGAGCGGCTGTCGGACCGCCTGCAAATCCAGGAGGTGCTGCATCGCTATTGCGCCGCGATCGATCGCATCCAGCCGGATGCGTTGATGGCCAATGTCTTCCATGCCGACGCGACGATCGACAAGAGCGGCGCGCCCGTTGCAGTGGCAACGTTCGTCGCCGTCGCGGCGCGCCATTCGGGTGTGCCCAGCACATCGCACATGATGAGCAATTTCTTCATCGACTTCTTCGACCATGACAGCGCTTTCATGGAAAGTTGGTGCCTCGCGTTGGAACGCCATCCGTCATCCGGACCGGAAAACCGCACCGTCGACCGGATTTACCGCGTCCGCTATGGCGACCGCTTCGAACGACGGAGCGACGGCCGCTGGCGTATCGGGGCACGAACCTTCGTGCTGGATCATGTTCTGAGTGTCGCGACCGATTTCACACTGGACCAGCCGGATGAAGGGCACTTCCGGGGGCAGCGCGACGCAGGCGACCCGATCATCCGGATGCGCGTCAGGCTGGGCCTGCCGCCGGCGTGAACAGCAGCGACAATATATCGATCTCGCCCTGACGCAGATCGTCCTTGTCGGCATCTTCAGCCTTATATTGGGTGGCATTGGAACGCGCCGCCAGGCGCTCCATCGCGAGATAGATCACCACGGCGCGGGAAACCGAGGCAGCCCGCGTCAGCCTGTCGGGCTGCGCTGCCTGTATCCGGTCGGCCATTGCATAGACCACCGGCATCGTCGCTTCCTGACGCAATCGCAGGAACGTCCTGTTGCCGCTGTCAGCGATGTAATTACGGGCGCTCAATATAGAGCGATGGCGGTCCCAATAGGCGGCATGGGCATCGATCAGGTTCCGGCTCAACGTTTCGGGCGCCGTGCTCTGGGAAGCGCTCCGCAAAAGCGCCACCAACTCGTCCACATCGGCGGCGGCCTCCTCAGCCAGCACACAAAGGATTTCATCTATATCCTTGAAATAGAGATAGAAGCTTTGAGAGGCCATGGACGCTGCCCGGGCGATCCTGCTCGCACTCAGCTTGTGGACGGGCTCTGTCGCGAGCAGGGATAGGACAGCGTCCATCAACTTGCGCCGGCTCTCCTCGCCCTTGCGTCCCAGAGCCTGTCCCTGCTTGTTCGTCCGCTTCATCCGCCTTCATTCCCCCAACGGATGGTGATGCGCTGAGGTCGCCGCCCAAGTCAACCGGATGGTGACGGCAAATTCAGGGAATACGGCGCCAGATTTCGCGATAGGGAAATTCGCCCAGTTCCTCAACATGGTGCAGACCCCAGACGCTCAAGATATCGCCGTCCAATCGCCAGGTTTCACAACCTATAGTCTTGCCGTCCGGGCGACGGTTCGTATCGCCGCCGAAATTGTCGCCAAGTAGATAGAAGGCGATATTGGTTAGCAGCGCGCCATTATGGACAAAGGTGATCGGCCGCATCACGCCATCCATCGCGCCATCATATTGCCAAGTCGCTTCCATACCGTCGTAGAAGCGGATATCGCATTCCATCCAGAGCGACAGGCCATTGGCCCTTACCCGGGTCTCCAGTGCGTGAAAGGCATGCTGCGGATTCTTGTGATAGCTCTGGTCTTCCAAAAGCTGCCAGCGCCCGGTCCAGCTATCGATATGCATTCCCCAGTCTCCTTTTAAAGAGTTTCTTCCGTTCCCCAGATCGTCACCGCCTGACTGGACAGCACGCCGCCATTGCCGTGCGACAAGGCAAGCTTCGCGTCCTTCACCTGACGCTCGCCAGCGTCACCACGCAACTGCGTGGCCGCCTCTACCATGGTGAACAAGCCGTACATGCCTGGATGCACGCAGGACAGGCCGCCGCCGTTGGTGTTAACGGGCAGAAGGCCCCCCGGCGCGATCGCTCCATCGGCGACAAAGCGGCCGCCTTCGCCCTTGGGGCAGAAGCCCATATCCTCCAGGAACAGGATCGTGTTGATCGTGAACGCGTCGTACAGTTCGACCACGTCGATGTCGGCGGGCGTGACGCCTGCCTGCGCGAAGGCCCGCGGCGCGGCCTCTGACGCGGCGGTGACGGTCAGGTCGTCAAGCGCGGAAATATTGCGATGCCATGTCGCATCTGCCGCGCCCAGCAGATAGATGGGCTTCTGCTTCAAGTCACGCGCACGGTCGGCACGGGTCATCACCACGGCGGCCGCCCCGTCGGTAATGAGACAGCAATCGCGTACAGTCAGCGGGTCCGACACCATCCGCGCGCTTAGCACGTCCTCGATCGTCAACTGATCGCGAGAGAAGGCTTCGGGATTGCGCTGCGCCCAACGCCGGGCCGCCACGGCGACTTCGGCCAGTTGCTCGCGAGTAGTGCCATATTGGTGCATGTGCCGCTGCGCCGCGAGGGCATAGGCGGTGGTGGGATTGCGCGGCTTGTATACCGCCTCATAGGGAAAGGGCGTGCCGCCGCTGCGCACCAGCCCGCCCGCGCCCGATCGCTGATTACTGCCATAGCATATCAGCACGGCGTCGCAGAGTCCGGCGTCAAGCGCCAGGGCAGCCCACATCGTCTGAATCTGAAAGGCTGACCCGCCCGTCCGGGTGGTTTCCACCATCCTGGGACGAATGCCGAGATATTCGGGCACGCTCATCGCACTGAACGGGTCCTCCGGCAGTGTCGAAAAAACCCCGTCAATATCAGCGACGGCCAGACCCGCATCGGCGATGGCCGCTAGCGCCGCCTTCGCGAGCAACTCCATCGCGGAATAACCTGGCCTGGAATCGATCCCTGCCACCGCCGCACCGACGATCGCGGTCCGTCCTCTGGGGAAACCGCTCATGCTGCCTTTTCCCCGCAGGGGACGAACAGGACGGCGGGCACGCCGTCCAACTCGCCCACATGCGCTCTCACCCTCATGCCGATCGCGACGGCGGCGGGATCGCAGTCCACCAACCGGCTCATCATCCGCACGCCCTCCGCCAGATCGATGAGCGCGATGACATAGTCCATGGCAGGCGGCTTGTTGCGGATGATGGTGGAGGAATAGACGCTTCCCTCCCCAGACGCTTCTACCCATATCAAGTCGGCAAGGCCGGTGCCCGGCTGGGCGATGCGCGGGAAGAAGACAGGCGCGCCGGTCGAGACCGAGCGCTGGATCATGAAGCGACCCTCGGCCAGGAAGGCCGCATATTCCGCCTCGGCATGCACGACGTGCGTCATCCAATGGCCCTCAATGATGTCCGCCGCCTGTCTTACCGTCGGGACCGATGGCAACCGCCAGCACATCAACGGCGACGACGCCCTCCCCCTCCGGATAGACAAAAACGGGATTGAAATCGATCTGCTCGATGCCGGTCTCGGTTCGGGCAAGCTCGGCCACGCGCGACACCAGCGCGGCGAGCGCGTCGATATCGGCGGGCTTCTGCCCACGAACGCCCTTCAGGATCGGCGCGGTCTTGAGGCTCAAGATCAACCGTTTCGCTTCTTCGGGCGAGATGGGCGGCGGCGCGAACACCACGTCCTTCAGCACCTCAAGATAGATGCCGCCCGATCCCAGCATGACCAGCGGCCCGAAATCGGCGTCGTGGATGACGCCGATCACCAGTTCATGCCCCTTGGGCATCATTTTCTGGATCAGCACGCCCTCGATCCGCGCGGCGGGATCATAGGCCTTGGCATTGGCGATGATCTCGTCGAACGCGCCTTCCACATCTCCCGCCCGAACGCCCAGCTTCACGCCGCCCGCCTCGGTCTTGTGGGAGATGTCAGGGGACTGGATCTTGAGTACCACAGGAAAGCCCATCACGGCCGCATCGCGCGCGGCGCTGTTCCGGTCGATGGCAAGCGCGGTCGGCGGCACCGGGATGGCATAGGCCTTGACGAGCGCGCTCGTATCCGCCTCATCCAATACGCCGGACTTCAGCTTCTCAAGCTTGGGTGAATCCGCAGGTGCCACGGCTGGGCGCTTCTTCCAGTCTGCCTGGAACGCCGCATAGCGCCCGATACCTTTCAGCGCCGCCGCGCAACCGGTATAACTGTGAAAACCCTGCCCGCCCAGTTCCGCCAGCGCTGCCATATTCTCCGCGATCGGTTGGATGTGGGAGGTAAAGAGGATCGGCTTCCTCGCTTTGCGGAATACCGGCTCTAATATCTCGCCCAGGTTCGCGATGCGGCCAGGCGTATGCAGGCCGATATTGACAATGAAGGCGTCCAGTTCATCGCTATCCTGCACCCGTTCCAGCACACGCACCAGCGGCACGCCGCCCAATTCCACAGCATTGGCGGTGACGTCGACCGGGTTCGCGGTGGAACCGAATTCCGGAATCCATTCAGACAGATCCTTTTGCAGCCCATCGCTCAGTACCGGCACGTCTAGACCGGAGGTGCCGCAAAGATCCGCCGCCCAGGCCCCGGCTCCGCCCGATGTCGAAATGACGCCGACACTGTTGACCGGCACATGCGGGAAACGGGCAAGCGCCGCCGCGACCGAGAGCATCTGTTCCTGATCGAACACGCGGATGATGCCATAGCGCTCGAAGATCGCGTCATAGGCCGTGTCTGCGCCAGTCAGGTGCGCCGTATGGGAGACGGCCGCTCGCTGTCCCGCCTCCGATCGGCCGACCTTCATGATGACGATAGGCACGCCCTTGTCCGCCGCTTTGCTGGCGACTTCGGCGAAACGGCCGGGCAACTTCAGCCCTTCGATGAACATGAGGATGACGCCGCTCTTCCCCTCGTCGAGCAGATGATCGACGAAATCCAGGCTTTCCAGATCGCCTTCATTGCCTGTCGTGACCACGGCATGAAAATCGAGATTCTCAGCAAGACCTCGGCCGAATAGCGCGAAGCCCAGCCCCCCGCTCTGCGACACGATAGACACCTTGCGGCCGGGACGCGGCGCCGCCCTCCCCGCGCTCAACGCCGCGTCCGCCACGGCGGCGAAGGTGGCGGCGGCTCCGTCGAGCGAGACATAGCCCTCACAATTCGGCCCCATATAGCGCAGCCCGCTATCACCGATCGCATCGGCCAGCTCAGTCATGTCGACGCCGGAAGACAGGATCACCGCCGCCTTGGCGCCCGCCGCAACGGCTTCGCGGATCACGCCCGGCACGGTCGGCCCCGGCGTCGCGATCAGCACCAGTTCGGCGCCGCCGGGAATGTCGGTCAGGCTGGCATAGGCCTCTTGCCCCTGGATGATTCCGGCCTTCGGATGAACGGGATGAACCGGGCCCTTGTGCGCGCTGCCCAGCGCGATCTTGAGCAGTTTGCCGCGCAGCTTCGTCGGATCGTTGGCGGCGCCGACAACGGCGATGCTGCTGGGGGTAAAGAAACTGTCAAGCACGGCATTATCCCATTTATATGGTGGTTCGCCCTGCTTTCAGGTGAGGCCGGAACTGACAAGTCGGCCGGTTCAACACATCACATACGCACTCAACCTCGGCGCTATAGACCGGTTCGATCGAGAAAGCGCAGCAACGAATCCGCGAAGACGTCATTCTGGTCGCCAACGATCATATGGCGGGCGCCGGCAATGACCTCGACCTGCAATTGAGGGATGAGCGTGCGGAGCGCAGCCACCCCTTCTGCATCGACCACCTCGCTCAATTCACACCAGGCCAGCAGCGTGGGCACTTTTATTTGGGGCGCCATCGCTTCGAGATAGTCGGACCCGGCACCCATGCCGATCCTGTGGCGCGGATCGCGATAGTTCCCGTCCCAGTGCCAGTGCCAGCGACCCGCATCATCCTGCCGCATGTTGCGGCGCAGCCGGTCGCCCGCGCCGGGCGCCACAGCTTCGCCCCGTGCCGCCGCGATCTTCTCCGCCGCATCATCCGGAGAGGCAAATCCACCGATCTGCATCTGCATCGATCCGGCGACCGTCGAAATGCCCTGCGGTCGGGACCGCGGCACGGCGTCCACCATCACCAGTGCCGCAGCAAGATCCATTCCCTTCTGCGCAGCCGCGGCCAGACAGATCTTGCCGCCCAGCGAATTGCCCGCCAGCACCATCGGCCGCCCGACGGCACGCACCACCTCGGCCACATCCGCTACTTGCCGGGGATAGGAATAGTCACCGTCAGGCGCCCTGTCGCTTTCGCCGTGGCCGCGAAAATCGAGAGTGATCGCTCGGCGCCCCCTGCCGGCGATGCGTTGCGCGGCGCGGCGCCAGCTGTGCCGGGTTTGCCCCATGCCGCCGATCAGCAGCACGGGTATGCCCTCGTCCGGCCCGAACAGGTCGGCGGCGAGCCGCTGCCCATCGCCGCCGGTAAACCATTCCGTCACCGCGCCGCACTCACTCGCCGGTGAAGGTCGGCGAGCGCTTGTCCATGATGGCGTCGATCGCCTCTGCATGGTCCCTGCTGATGTTGGACAGGCCTTCATAGGCCATTCCCGCGTCCATCATCGACTGGGCCAACTGGCGCAGCGGTTGGTTGATCGCGGTTTTGGTCCCGTAAATGGCGTTGCTGGCCGAATTGGCGAGCTTGGCGACCCAGCGCTCGGCAGTCTCCTGCATCGCCTCGAAGCTCGACGCGGATTCGGCGATCAGACCGAGCTCTGCGGCTTCCTTACCCAGGATCGGCTCGCCCAGCAGAAGGAATTTGCGCGCCTTGGCATAGCCCATCTGCTGCGGCCAGATCAGCGATCCGCCGTCACCCGCGACCAGCCCGATATTGACGTGCGGATCGGCAATCTTCGTGTCATCGGTAGCAATGACGAGATCGCACAGCAGCGGCAGCGTCGCGCCCAGCCCCATGGCCGCGCCATGCAGCTTCGCGACGGTTGGCTTGGGGCAATCCAGCACCGTGTGAACCAGGCGGCGCGAACCCCACAGTCCCTTGAAGAACAGGCCCGGATCGTCGACCTTCCGTTTCATTTGGGCGAAGTCGCCGCCGCCACAGAACACCTTACCCTCCCCGGAAAGCACCACCACACGTACCCGATCGTCGAAGGTCGCGGCCTGAAAGGCATCGGATATCTGCTCGTTCACCGGGTCGGTGATGATGTTGCGCTTTTCTGGATTGTTGAGCGTTAGGCGCAACGCGGCGCCGTCCAGCTCTACCTTGATGAGGTCGAAACGCGAATAGTCGAAAGCCATGGAAAGTCTCCGTGGGATCAGGCCGCGAGCGGCGCGGCGAGCGTGCCGAAGCGCCGGGCGTGAAAGGCGGTGTCGCCAAAAAGCTGATTGATGACATGCAGGCGGATATAATGATGACCGATGTCCAGTTCTTCCGATACGCCCATGCCGCCGTGCAATTGCACGGCCTGATAGCCGACAAACTTGCCCGACCGGCCGACCTGCACTTTAGCGGCGGATACCATGCGCTGGCGCTCCCGCCGGTCGCCGTCAAGCGACATGGCCGCGACCAGCGCCATAGACTTTGCCGTCTGGGTCTGGATGTACATGTCAGCCATGCGGTGTTGGAGTACCTGGAACTTGGCCAGCGGTGCGCCATATTGAATGCGGGTGCGGGTATATTCGGCGGTCGTGGGGATCAGATATTCCATCGTCCCGATCGCCTCGTTGCAGACGGCGACGATGCCATGATCCAGCGCCGTTTCCACCAGCGGAATGCCACTGTCGACCGAGCCGAGCACGCTTTCGCCGCCCGCCGCCACATTCGCCAACACCAGTTCGGCCGCGCCGAAGGAGTCGATCGTGCGAAAGGCGCGACGCGACACACCCGCCGCACTGGCATCAATCAGAAACAGGGTAACGCCATTGATGTCGCCAAGGCTGCCCGCCGTGCGTGCGGCAACAACGAACTGGTCGGCGCGATCACCGTTCAGCACCACCGACATCCGGCCGGATACAGTCCAGCCAGCCCCCTGCCGGCTCGCCGTGAAGCTGGTATCCTGCGCACTGTGGAGCATGTGCGTGCTCCCGGCGGCAAGCGCAAGCTGCCGTTCGCCCGCGATGACCTGGCCGATCGCCTCATCCCGGACGTTGCCTTCCAGCCCCTCGGTCAGCAGCCGGCCACCGATGATCGCGGTGTAGAGATAGGGCTGGGTGACAAGATGGCGGCCAAAACGTTCCATGATCACCATTGCGTCGGCAGACGACGTGGCGAAGCCGCCTACATCTTCAGTGAAAGCCGCCCCCAACAGGCCCAGTTCCGCCATTTCCCGCCAAAGCTCGGCTTCCGCCGACGAATCCTTGAGCAGCGCCTCACGCTTCACCAGATCATACTTGTCGGTCAGAAAACGGTCGACCATGTCGAACAGCATCCGCTGATTGTCGTTATAGTTGAAGTCCATAACCCTGTTCCTGTCAGACGTTCAGCAGGCGCCGCGCGATGATGTTGCGCTGGATTTCCGAGCTGCCGCCATAGATGGTCAGCTTGCGCCGATCGAAAAACTGCTGCGCCATATGCTCATGTTCGAAGGGCACCACCGACAGGCCATCATGCGGCACACTGAGCGGATGAACCATGCCTTCGGCTTCCGCCATCTCCATCAGCAGTTCGGTCAGCGTCTGCATGATCTCGCCGCCGCGCACCTTGATGACGGAAACTTCCGGCCCCGGCGCCTTGCCCGACAGCTCGTCGGCAAGGACGCGATAGGTGGTGTAGCGCAGCGCCAGCAGATCGGTCTCCGCCTCCGCCACGCGCTGCGCCAGCGCCGCATCCTCGCTGCGCTTGCGCCCGTTCGGACCCAACTGCTCCAGCCGTTCGCGCACTTGGCGGGCGAAGGCCATGTTGACGCCGATCCACGCGCCCATCAGCCGCTCGTTGCCAAGCAGGAACTTGGTGATGTCCCACGCCCCGCCTTCGCGGCCGACAAGATTGGTCGCGGGCACGCGCACTTCATCGATCTGCACCTCATTGACCGACAACATGCCGCCCAACGTGTAGATCGGGCTGATGGTGACGCCCGGCTGTTCCATGTCAACCAGCAGGAACGATATACCCGCCTGCTTGGGACCATCCGCCGATGTGCGGACCAGACAGAAGATCTTGTTCGCGACATGGGCATAGCTTGTCCACAGCTTCGTGCCAGTCACGATATAGTCGTCGCCGTCGCGCACCGCCCGCATCTGGAGATTGGCGAGATCCGACCCCGCCTGCGGTTCGGAAAAGCCCTGACACCACCAATCCTCGCTGGACAGGATGCGGGGCAACAGTTCGGCTTTCTGCTCGGGCGTGCCGAATTCTATCAGCACCGGCCCCAGCAGATCCTGCGACACATGGTTGAGACGCGGCGCACCGGCGAGGCCGGATTCTTCCTCCCAGATAAAGCGTTCCATCGGTCCCCAGCCCGGGCCGCCATGCTCCTGGGGCCAAAGCGGCACGTTCCAACCCTTGGGCCGCAGCAGGGAATGCCAGTGGATATGCTCTTCCTTGGTCAACTTCTCGCCCGCCAACGTCTTGCGCACATATTCCGGCGGCAAGCGCTTCGCGAGGAAATCGCGGATTTCCTCGCGAAGCGCCTTCCCCTTCTCATCGATGGACAAGTCCACTCGTCGTCACTCCCCAGAGCGGTTCCGCTTCGGGCATGTGGCTGACGGCTCGTAGCCGCACGCCAGCGAAGCCGAAACGCCGCATTGCCAACAATCATAGCCCGGTCTCTCGCGCCCGTCCTCCTAAAGTCCGCGGAAGACCGGCGCCCTCTTTTCGCGAAAGGCGGCACGCCCCTCCGCATAATCCTGCGACAGGGTGAGTTGAGGCTGCTCAATCTCCTCCGCTGCCAATACGGCTTCCAGCGAACCATGGCTATCGAGTACCCGCTTCGTCGCCGCGATCGAAAGGGGCGCTATCCCTGCATAGCGCTGCCCTGCCTCCAGCGCGGCCTCCCGCGCAGTGCCCGCCGTCACCAGCCGGTCGATGAGGCCGGTCGCCAACGCTTCCTCGCCCCGCACTTCCCGCCCGGTCAGCAACATGTCGCGCGCGAACGCGGCGCCGCCCCGTTGCGCCAGGGTCCAGGCGAGACCGGCATCGGCCATCAGACCCACTTTGCCGAAGGATGCGCAGAAACGCATGTCTTCCCCCGCCACGACATAATCGCACGCCATCGCGAGCGAGAAGCCCGCGCCGAACGCGAAACCCTCGACCGCCGCGATCGTCGGCTTGGGGCCGCAATAGAGCAAGCGTGTGATATCATGCAGCACGCCGACATTGCGTCGCGTCCTCTCCAGATCAGGTTCGGACTGTGGCTGCAATCGCCCGCCCGCGCAGAAATGCCCGCCAGCGCCCGTCAGCACGATGAAACGGCAGACGGCCTCCTCCGACGCGCGGCGAATTTCCCCCAGCAGGGTTTCGCGCATCTCGACCGAAAAGGCGTTGCGGAAGGCGGGCGCATGAAGTGTCAGCACCACCGCGCCGTCAAAATCCTCGCGCAGGACGGCTTCTGCAGCCGGTTGGCTCATTCTTGTTCTATTCACCCCGACACCATACCGCCACGGCTCATGGAACGCGCCCATTCGCATTCCCGATGCAGCGCATCTACCGGAGGGCAGGAGAGCCGTATATCGCCAGGCAGGGGCTTAACATGTATGTGCTGCTTATGTCCGGACGGTTGGACTTGGGATGCGCTTGAGGTCAGTGCTGCCCCTGTTCCACATCTTCCCAAGAGCAGGACTTGCCATATCCATGACTGCCCCGATCGTTTCGCACCTGACGGAAGAGGAGTGCAGCCTCGATGCCCTTTTCGCGCCGCATTCCGTCGCGGTCATCGGCGCCTCGTCCGATCAGCGCCGTTTCGGCGGGCGGCCGATCCAATATCTGCTGGAAGCCGGTTTCGAAGGGCCGATCTATCCGGTCAATCCCGCACGATCGGAGATTCAGGGGTTGCCGGCCTTCCCGTCCATCCTTGACGTGCCCGGAGCGGTGGACCTTGCCCTGCTGGCAGTGGGCGCCGATATCACGCAGAAGACGGTCGAGGATTGTATCGCGCACGGGGTGAAAGCCGCGATCTGCTATGGCGCGGGCTTCGCGGAAGTCGGCGGCGAAGGCCATGCGCGGCAAGCAAAGCTTGTCGAAACGGCGCGCGCGGGCGGACTTCGCCTGCTCGGCCCCAATTGCATGGGCGCGCTCAATGCTCGCACGAAATTCTACGGCACCTTCGCCTCTGCGCTGGAGGACGGCGTGCCGGAGGCCGGCCGCATCGCGATCGCCAGCCAGTCCGGTGGATATGGCGGCTATCTGCTGCGCCATCTGTTCCTGCGCGGCCTGGGCGTCTCGCAATGGGTAACGACCGGCAACGAAGCGGATATCGACGTCGGCGAGGCGCTTTACTGGATGGCGGGGCAGGAGGATAATGACGTCCTGATCGCCTATGTGGAAGGTCTGCGCTCCAAGGACAGCCTGCTCGCGGCGCTGCGGCGCGCGCGGGATAACCACAAGCCCGTGATCGTCATGAAGGTAGGCCGAACGGTAGAGGGCAGCGCGGCGGCCGCCTCACATACCGCTTCGCTCACGGGGCAGGACAAGGTCTATGATGCGCTGTTCGACGAATATGGCGTCTATCGCGCCCGCACGACCGACGAACTGCTCGACGTCGCCTACGCCCTGTCGCGCCGCAGACTGCCTAAGGGGCCGCGTGTAGGCGTGATCAGCATCTCGGGCGGGGTCGGCGTGCAAATCGCCGATTTCGTCAGCGACGCAGGCCTGTCGATGGGAACCGTGCCCGACGAGACGCAGGACCAGCTACGTGCACTGGTGCCGCATTGCTCGCCCCGTAACCCGATCGACATGACCGGCCTCGTCACCACCAACCATGACATCATGGAAAAGACGCTGGACGCGGTATTCGCAGCCGACGCCTTCGACGCGACGCTGATCTTCCTCGGCATCACCGGCGCCGCGC
Organism: Sphingobium sp.; assembly: GCF_035511395.1. Classification (GTDB taxonomy): domain Bacteria; phylum Pseudomonadota; class Alphaproteobacteria; order Sphingomonadales; family Sphingomonadaceae; genus Sphingobium. Next base: position 7,726 of record NZ_DATKFP010000292.1, on the reverse strand, counting down.
CTTCCATGGCTCGCCCGCTACAGCAGGCGATCGCCAACGCCCATGCCCGCGCCCCCGACCAGCTCGTCTTCGTCTCCGTCACCTGCCCACCGGAGATGATGCGCGAATATGACGCAAAGGGCATGCTGGCGTTCGAAGACCCGTCCCGCGCGGTCGCTGCCCTTTCGGCACTATGGCAGTTCCGCGAAACCTTCGCGACCGACATGCCGGCGCCGGTCGCCCTGCCTCCGGCCGAGCGGCTGCCTCTGCCGGAGGACGGCAAGCTCAACGAAGCGACCGCCAAGGCGCTGCTGGCGCTGACCGGCATCCCCTCCCCGCGCGAGGGGCTGGCGCGCGACGCGGCGGAGGCCGCGCGCATGGCGTCGGACATCGGCTTCCCGGTCGCGGTCAAGGTCGTGTCGCCCGACATATTGCACAAGACAGAAGTGGGCGGCGTCGCGCTCGGCCTGATCAGCGCGGCGGATGTGGAGGCGGCGGTGGCGCGCATGGCGGCCACCATCCCGACACATCTGCCCGATGCCCGTATCGACGGCTACCTGGTGTCGGAAATGGTCGGGGGCGGGGTCGAATGCATATTGGGCATCAGCCAGGATGAAGCCTTCGGCCCGGTCGTGACCTTCGGGCTTGGCGGCACGCTGGTCGAACTGCTCAAGGATACTGTCTGCGCGCTGGCCCCGGTCAGCGAGGAACGGGCGCTGGAGATGATCGGCAAGGTCCGCACCGCCCCGCTCCTCACCGGCTATCGCGGCGGGCCACGCCACGATATCGAGGCGCTGGCGCGCGCGATCTCGGGCATTTCGATACTCGCCGCGCAGCGAGCCGCCACGATCGACACGATAGAGGTCAACCCGCTGGTGGTCCGCCCCGGAACCGGCGGCGTGGTCGCGCTGGACGCGGTCATCGAAACGCGCACGGGTTGCTGAACCGGAAGAAGATATTATGACGACGCCCTATCCCCATCTGTTTTCGCCACTCACGCTGCGCGGCGTGACCCTGCCCAACCGCGCGGTGATGGCCCCGATGTCGACCGAACTGGGCGGCCGGGATGGCGAGGTCACGCCGGACATGATCGCCTTCTATCGCGAACGCGCGCTGGGGGGGATCGGTCTCATCATCGTCGAATTCACCTGCATCAGCCCCGAGACCGGCCGCGCGAACGAATATCAGCTTACCCTGGAGTCGCGCCGCAACCTGGACGGCCACCGGCGTCTGGTGCGGACAGTGCATGAGGCGGGCGCGAAGGTGTTCATGCAGCTTCAGCATAGCGGCCAATATGCCAATCGCGCGGTGCTGCCCGACGGCATGCCGGTCGGCCCCAGTGACATCTTCTCAAAGAAGGATCCCGCGCGCATGACCTGCCGCGGCCTGAGTTCGGAGGAGGTCGCACGCATGGCGCAGGCCTTCGGCGCGACCGCCGCGCTGGCGGCCGAAGCGGGCTATGACGGCGTGGAACTCCACGGCGCCCACGGCTATCTGCTGACCCAGTTCCTCTCGCCGCTCGCCAACAGGCGGGACGACGAATGGGGTGGCGATTTCGAACGGCGCCTCGCCTTCCCGCTTGCGGCGATCCGCGCGGTGCGGGAGGGACTGGGAGACCTGCCCCTCGTCTATCGCCTGTCCGCCGATGAATTCACCAAGGGCGGTCTCACCATTGAGGATATGGAAAAGGTCGCGCCGCGCCTGGTGGAGGCTGGCGCCGACGCGCTGCACGTCTCCTCCGGATGGGGCGTGGGCGATGCGTTCGAGAAGGTGGTAGAACCGATGTCGACGCCCGAGGGCTGGCGCATCCCCTATGCCGCTCGCATCCGCAAGGCGGCGGGTGTACCCGTCATCACGGTTGGACAGATACGCTGGCCCGAAACCGCCGAAGCGGCGATCGAAAGCGGTCAGGCCGACCTGGTTGCGCTGGGCCGGCCAATGCTGACGGACCCCTTCTGGGCGAACAAGGCGAAGGCCGGGCGCCCCGACCTCATCCGCCCCTGCACCTCATGCAATTGGTGCATCAGCCCCCATGAGGGCCGCCATCAGGTCGGCTGCGCAGAAAATCCGCGTACCGGCAACGAACTCGATACGCCTCTCTCCTCCGATATCGGCCAGGGTCGTCGCGCGGTGGTGATCGGCGGCGGTCCCGGCGGCGCGTCCGCCGCGCTCTTGCTTGGCCAGGCCGGATTCGAGACGCATTTGTTCGAGGAACGCGATTTCATCGGCGGCGGCATCGTCGCGTCCGCCACGCCGCCGGGCAAGGACAAATTGTTCTGGTATTCGCGCTATCTCGACAACCAGCTCAAGGACAGTCAGGTCAACATTCACATGGGCAAGCGGGCGGAACTGTTCGACATCGTCGCGCTGTCGCCGGATATCGTCATCCTCGCTACCGGCACCCGGCGCATCGAATTGCCGATCGAGGGCGTCGATCATGCTAAGGTGATGGACGCCTATGACCTACTCATGGGGGACCGCGAGGTCAGCGTCGCGCGGGGCGGCCATGTGATCGTCTATGGCGGCGGCGAAACCGGTTGCGAAACCGCCGAATTCTGCGCCGAAAAGGGCCTGCGTGTGACGCTGGTCAGCCGTTCGGCCGCGGACAAGCTCGCCCGCTCGGCGGACTGGGTCTATCGCGGCGGCCTGTTGCGGCGGCTCCACGCCAATCCGCTCGTCACCATCATCGACAATAGCCATGTCCGCTCCGTCACCGACGAAGGCATCGTCATAGAAACCAACGGGTCGGACGGGTCGGAAACCTTCCTGCTGGCGGCCGACCAACTCCTGCTCGCGCAAGGCCGTCAATCCTCCAACAAGCTGTTCGACGAACTGGAACGCGCCGGCATTTCCGTAGCGCTGGCGGGCGACAGCAAACATGTCGGCCGGATCGGCGACGCGGTCCACATGGCCTATCGCGCCGTACTCGCGCTCAAGGCCCAATTCGCGCCGGTGGAACCGGTGGCCTGCTGAAGGAGACTGGCACGCCTCCGCGTTCGAGGCGTGTGGGGCTTTTGCTTCGAGATAGATCTGGGCGCCCATCTCGCCTATGGCGGCAAGGTGAAGGGTGACTGCATCGCCTGCCCCTATCATGGCTGGTAATGCCGAGAACAGCCATGTCCTTTATCAGATCGCGCCAACCAAGGCGAAATTGCGCACCCGCCACATCGTCAAGCGCCATGGCATCATATTCATGTGGCATGATCCCGCCCGCGGCACGCCACGCGGCGAAGGCTGAAGTTGCCTGACATCTTCACGAGCGTCCCCCAGGCAGTGGCCAGGGAGGAAGATTTCTACCCCTGCTATCCCCCCATAGCGAACAAGCCCGACGAGCCTATCCACCCCAGATGGTGGTCGAGAACGCACCCGATAGTGCGAATTTTCATTTTACGCACGGCACGCCCGAATGTCCGGAATTGCTCTGGTTCGACACATCAGACGGAGCTTGGCGACCAGGAATGGGCTTCAAATCACTCAGACAACACAGGTCGCGCTCAACCTTTACACTTGCTCCTTGCATCAGCCTGTCGTTCACCATCTTCCGGGGCAAACCGATAAACTACCGACTGATCCTGACGGCAACGCCGATCGACGAACAAAGCTCACTGCCGTCGAATTATTCCGACTATGTGAACGGCGACGCCATTCCGGTCGAAGGCGGCGCGCTCTCGGCGCAGTGTTGCCTCATTATACCGCGCCTAGCAGCGAGATTCGCGCCGATGGAAACGCAGTTCTGATGAATCGGGCTATGCACGCGACTCCCGCTTGAAAGCCATCGGGCCGAACCGCATAGCAATTCGAAACAGCGATGGAGAAGATGATGCTGATCGGCAAGACCGCCCTGATCGTTAACGAAATGCAGACCGGCGTGGTCGATCCGGCCCATAGCAGCTATCAGGGCGTGGCCAATCAGGTCGTGGAACGCCGTATCGTGCCGAAGATCGTCCGGCTGGCCGAAGCTTTTCGCGCGGCAGGCCTGCCGGTTTTCCACGCCCCCGTCATTCATCGCCCCGACATGCGCGATATCAAGCCCAATTCCCTGATCAACGCCCTCACCCTGAAAAAGCGGACCATGACGGAGGGCAGCGAGGAAGCAGGCTATGTCAAAGCGCTGCACCCCGTCGAAGGCGATTTCGAAATCGTGCGCACGTCCGGTCTCATCGTGATGTGCGCGACGCAGCTCGACGCCCTGCTGCGCCGAATGGAAATCGAGACAATCGTCCTGACCGGCGTATCCACCAATGTCGCCATGGCGGGCAATGCGATCGTCTCGAGCGAGTTGGGCTATCATGTCGTCATTCCCGAAGACTGCATTGCGGGTTCCGATCCGGACACGCACAAGATTCTGGTGGAAAACCAGCTCCGCATGGTGGCGCGCATCGTTTCGTCGAACGATGTGCTCGCCGCGCTGCCGATGAACGAACCGGGTTGACGATTCCACATCCGCTGGTGCCGGGCATGGCAGCCCGGCTCCAGGCGGGCGGCCGGATTCAGGCGTTTTCCATGAAGGCCCGGGCCACCGCCTTCAGGTCGATCTTCATCGATGTCGTACGCGGCAGGGACGGCAGGATCAGGATCCTCGCGGGCACCTGCGGCGCGGTCAGGGCGATACGGCTATGATCGCGCAAATCCTCGACAGTCGGCACATCGACGCCGGATTTCAGTTCCACAGCAGCCACCGGGATCGAACCCAGCCGATCGTCGGGCAGGCCGATGACCGCCGCATCCAGTACGGCTTGATGCGACCGCAGCGCCTCGACCACCTTTTCGGGCAACACCTTGTAGCCGCCGCGCAGGATTGCGCCGTCGCCGCGCCCCTTGTGGAACACGAAGCCGTCATCGTCGATCGTGACGATGTCGGTCGTACGTATCCACTGATCGCCGATGACAGGGACCAGCGCCTCCAAAAAGCCGTCTTCCCCGATCGGCAACTCGGCATGCGTATCCACGTCGGTCACCCGCAGACTGATGCCAGGTAGCGCCTTGCCCATCGATCCGAGCTTGCTCTCGCGATAATCCTTTCGCAGGGACGGCGACCAGCTGATGATCGTGCCGCAGAATTCGGTCGCGCCATAGGCCCAGATGATGTCGATACCGTAGGTCTGTTCAAACTCGATCTGGAGCGCGGGTGTCATCGGCGCGCTACCGCCGTAGAAATATTGGATCGACTCTATTTTCTCTCTCGGTACTCCGGCGTCCAGGATCATCCGCGCCATGGCGGGCACGCCGCTGACCAGCTTGGGCTTCAATCGCTCAACCGCGTCGACCCATTCGGCCACGTTGAATTTTTCGAGCAGGCAAGTGTAACGGTCCAGCATCGCACTCGCGACCAGACTGCACATCCCGCCGATGCCGCCATAGGGCCAGCCGAGAATATCGGGCTCGATCGGCCCTTCACGACCTGCCGAGACGCTCTCGACCGCGCGCACCAACATGCGGTTGGGAAAAACAATCCGCTTCGGTTTGCCGGTCGTCCCGCTTGAGAGAATTTCCAGACCCGGCTCACCACCGACCGCGCGGAACGGCCCTTCGCCCAGATGGGCGAGACCCGAGCAACGTCCCATTTGCGCCTCAATCGATCCGTCAAGCGCGTCATGATCGAGTTGAATACCCAATGCGCCCGCCGCGTGAGCCGCCTCCAATACAGGCACGGTCCAATCCTGCACATCTGCGATCACCGCTGCAAAGCGGCTTTCCATCATCTCCTGTGCAATCGCTTCGGGCGACTGGATAACGTAGATCGAGGTCAGCCAGCGCGCGTTCGCGATCAGGCCCAGCATGGCCGCCGCATGAAGGGGGCGATTACGAACGATGACGCCAACCGACATGTGCTGCTCCACGACCGCTGCGTCCAGCAGCGCGGTGGTCCGATCGGACAACGCGGCATATTCGCCCTTGCTGAATATGCGCCCCTTATATTCCACGATCGGCATTCCAGGATCACGATGGATGATCTCTGAAAGAGCCTGGCTGAATGTCATGACATCCTCTCGATCATGGTTCTCCGGCTCGTCTCCCGATGATCGGGCACCGCCATCGCAAGCCGCCTGAATGATGCGATTTGCTGTTTGTTCGTCAAGGCATGTTATCGCTGATGTGGTCTGACAGGATATGCTTATGCCGCCTCCGCCCTATCCATCATCTATCTGATCAAGCGGGAGGAAAGACCCCGCAGCAGCCCGACAATCCATCACAGGGGCGCTGACTGCCCGGCTGCTATGCGTTCGCATTGCATTCCCTTCGATCTTGGCCCTTGCTGCCGGTTGGAAAGCACGCGCCGCGCGCGGCATCGATCGGTGAAGGAGAGAAATAGATGGGCAACAGCCTGGCAGGCAAGGTCGCCGTCGTAACAGCCGGCGCCAACGGGATTGGCGAAGGCAGCGCCGTCTCGCTCGCCGAACTAGGCGCCGATATCGTGATCGGCGACATCGATCAGGCCAACGGCGAGCGCGTGTGTTCGCGGATACGCAAACTCGGCCGCCGCGCCGAATTTGTACCCGCCGACATGATGAAACTGGAAGAGGCGCGCGCTCTTATCCAGACGGCGGTCGATCGGTTGGGTACCATCGACATCCTCGTCAACAATGCGGGCGGTGTGCGCGCCCGCGCCTTCGTCGATCAGAACGAAGAGAATTGGCAGCGGGTTATAGATCTCAATCTCATGAGCATGCTCGGCGCATCGCAAGAGGCCGCCCGGGTGATGCGTCACCAGGGCGCGATCGTGAATGTCGCGAGCACCGAAGCTCTGCGCGCCGCGCCAGGTTTCAGCATCTATTCCGCATGCAAGGCGGCAATGGCACAGTTCACCAAGACAATGGCGCTGGAGCTCGCGTCTCGCGGCATTCGCGTCAACTGCATCGCCCCCGACCTGATCGATACGCCCGGCCTATCCCCGCATATGCCCAAGGATCCGGCCGGGATCGATCTGCGCAACCGGCATGTGCCACTGGGTCGCATGGCATCCATCGCGGAAGCAGGCAGCGTCGTCGCCTTCCTCGCCTCGCCTGCCGCTTCGTGGGTAACGGGCGTCACCATCCCCGTTGACGGCGGCATCACTGCGGCCGGCGGTTGGCATCTGGACGCGAACCGCGATTGGCGGCTCGCATCATGACCTATGAGCAAGAAGCCATTGCCCGATCGGCGATCCACCATATCCAGGCGCTCTACAATAATTCAGGCGATCGGGGAAAGGTCGACGATTTGCTGACCGTCTTCGCGCCCGATGGTGTGTTGGACATTGGAAGGACATCCTATACCGGCCATGCCGCAATCAAAGGCTTCATTTCGGACGTGGCGAAGGGCGCGACACCGGTCGACCTTGCCGGGTCGCGCCATCACCTCACCACTTCGCGCATCGAATTCGAGGGCGATGACGAGGCGAAAGGCTGGACCTATTTCTTCGTGATGCGGCAGGGATCGGTCATTCAGGAAGGCACCTATATCGATCGGTACGGACGGATCGACGGCCGCTGGCTGATCGTCCATCGTCGCGTCAAGATGTTGTACGATATCGCCAACTGACCTGCCGCATTTCACCACGGGGCGTGATTGGTATCGTTTCCGTTCCCCGCCATGGCTCCAGCTTTATGGAAGCGGTTCAGGCACGGAGGCCCGAAGGGAAATATGCATTGTAAGGAGTTCGACTGAGTGAAGGATGAATATGGTCCGGCCTGGCCATTGCGTGACTTCCATGGTTCCGTACCACCTGCGCCCGCTTGGTTCACCCAAGCGGTCGACGCACCCTATG
>NZ_DATKFP010000291.1:0-13255 GCF_035511395.1 Sphingobium sp. | reverse complement strand
GCTATTGATGATGACGTCATAGCCGAGAGTCGCGACGGCCTCCGACGTGTCGATGGCGGAGAGTGCCGCTAGCATGACGGCAATGCCTCCTTTCATGTCGGCGACGCCCGGTCCGTTGAGGATGCCCGGTTCCAGCCAGCGCTGGTGCTGAAACGCATGATCGGCAGGGAATACCGTGTCCATATGGCCGGTCAACAGCAGCCGGATCGGTGCGTCGGGGCGCACGGAAAGATGCAGATGCCGGCCATGAAATATCGTCTGAACCTTGCCATCGGATGCAACGCTTTCGACGGGGAGCGCGTCCACAAGCCTCAATTGTCCCGGCAGCGCAGAGAAGGCGTCCGCCAGGCGGTCCGCCATGCGTGCCAGGCCATCCAGGTTGCGCGACCCACTATTGATCGCGGCCCAATCCTGCACTTGGTGCAGCATGGGCGCGGTCGCTGCGTGGTCCAGAAGCCTGCGTTCGGCCAGAGACAAATGGGTCATTATGAAGGTCTATCAGACCCCGATGCGCGTCTCCACCCCCGCACGAAAATTGCGTGGGTCAGAAATCATATGTCAGTGTCAGCCGGCTGAGCGTGTCGAAATCCCGCGCCGACAACAATGTTTCCGATTCATATTGGACATTGTAGGAGAAGGCGGCCGACCAGCGCGTGGTAACCTTTGTTTCGACCGAGGTCAGCGCGTTGAGCGTGTAGACGTCGCTTTCCGCATAGCCGGCGGCGGTCTGCTTGAAGGTCAGGGTCGGTGTGACGCGCCAGGCGAGAGCCATCGAACCACGGACGCCGAGCTTGGTCTCCCGGTCGCCGATCACATATTTCGCGTGGCGGACGGACGGGCCGATGTCGGCGGACAGATCCACCGGCTTGCTCATGATCAGTTTGTAACCGACGCCGACCGATCCGGTGTAGCGTTCGTCATAGCCGATCGACGTGTCCCGCTCGAACTGGGCGAGGCCGTAGGCGAAGCCACGCGGATCGAATTCGAAGCGCGGCTCATAGCTGCCGAAATAGCGTTCGCGCGACGTCACGCCATTGGCACGTCGATAGTCGGCGCTGGCAGTCAGCTTGTGGTTCCATTGCAGGCCGGTGCGCGTAACCGTCGCGGCGGCGCTGATCCCGATTTCGCTGGTGGAGCCAGTAGAGCGGAAACCGCCCGCTTCGACACGGCCAGTCCACAGGTCGGTAAAGTTGGCCTCGCGAATCAGCGTATCATGCGTTGCCTTTGTCCGCTCCTTCCAACTGGTCACCATCTTCTGGATCTCGTTGACGGATTCCGGATTGGTCTGCTTGGCGATCTTGGCGAGGGTCGCGATTTCCGCTTCATTGCCATTCGCGATCGCCGCTTCCATCATCTCTCGAACGGCGGGCGGCAGCATGACATCATCAGCAAAGGCTGGAGAGGGGATCAGCAGGGGCAGGAAAGCAAGAAGGGCGCGCATGCCGTCCTTTCTAGCCAGCCGTCCGCGGGATTTTAACCCCCCTTTTCAACAGACGCTTTAGATAAGCGCCCTGAACTCCTGCAAAATGTCACGGTAGAGCTTGCGCTTGAAAGGCACGATCATCTCCGGCAGCGTTTCCGGCGCGGCCCATTTCCACTCGCGAAATTCGGGATGTTCGGTCTGAATATCGATGTCGCTATCCTTGCCCAAGAAGCGGGCGAGATACCATACCTGCTTCTGACCACGATACTTCCCGCCCCACAATTTGCCGATCAGCTCGGTTGGCAGGTCGTAGAAATGCTCATCCTTGGATGTCGCGATGATCTCAACATGATCGCGGACGATACCGGTTTCCTCGAACAGCTCACGAAAGGCCGCAGCCTTGGACTCTTCACCCTCATCAATGCCGCCCTGCGGCATCTGCCAGGCTTCCACCATATTATCGAGCCGCTGGCCCACGAAAACCTTGCCATCCATGTTGACAAGCATGATCCCGACGCACGGCCGGTATCCCAATTCCTGATCATTCGGCATTGAAGCCATGGGTCCCCTGATCTCTACTGTAGGGCCGGTCCCCACCCCTGGAAACAGCCGGCGTTTCGCACTGACGTCCGGTAGAATAATGGGCGGTGACCGCCGCGTCCATTGATCGAATCGCGACTCATCCGATTTACCAATGGCCAATTCCGACGACATGCCCTTTTGGTCGGCTGGAACTTGCCGGCGGGACCGGCATTGCGGGTTCATGACCGATCCCGTTCTGCTCTGGTTCCGCCAGGATCTCCGCCTCGCCGATCAGGCCGCGCTTGCTGCGGCGGCGTCTGAGGGGCCAGTCATACCGGTTTATATTCTGGACGATGAGGGTCCGCGCCAATGGGAAATGGGTGGTGCCTCACGCTGGTGGCTGCACCATAGCCTGTCCCGACTGGACGAAAGCCTGCGCGAGAAGGGATCGAGGCTGATCCTGCGCCGCGGCAAGAGCGCCGAGCAGCTTGCCCAAGTGGCGCAGGAGGTTGGTGCCACGCGCGTCCATGCCCTTCACCATTATGAACCCTGGTGGCGCAACGCGGAGAAGGCCGTGGCCAGGCAACTCGATCTTTGCCTGCATGACGGCGGCTTGCTGCTCCCGCCCGGCGCAGTCCGGACGGGCACGGGCAGCCTGTATCGCATCTATACGCCCTTCGCCCGCGCTGTCATGGAGCATATGCCGCCTGCCGCCCCCCATCCGGCGCCCCGTCGGATCGACGCGCCGGCCAAATGGCCGGACAGTGATTCGCTGGTGGATTGGGCATTGCTTCCGGCCCGGCCCAATTGGGCGAAAGGCTTCGATGCGGACTGGAGGCCGGGCGAGGAGGGCGCGCGGCACAATGTCGCAAACTTCATTGACGAAGCGGGCGACTATCCGACGGCACGCAATCTTCCGTCGGTGGAAGGTACTTCGCGTCTGTCGCCCCATCTACATTTCGGGGAGGTGTCGCCCGCCTATGTCTGGCACCGGATCAGTTCTTCGCGTCATGATGCAACTATCTTCCTCAAGGAGTTGATCTGGCGCGATTATGCGCATGTGCAGATCTGCGAATTTCCGACCTACGGCTCTGCCAATGCCCGCGATCCGTTCGATGCTCTGGCGTGGCGCGATCTGCGAGAGGCAGGCGCGGATTTTGCTGCCTGGAAGCAGGGGCTGACCGGCTATCCTATCGTCGATGCCGGGATGCGGCAGCTCTGGACTACCGGATGGATGCATAATCGTGTGCGCATGATTGCCGCCAGTTTCCTGATCAAGCATCTGCTGATCGACTGGCGCCATGGCGCCCGCTGGTTCTGGGACACGCTGGTTGATGCCGACTATGCGAATAACAGCGTCAATTGGCAGTGGGTGGCAGGCAGCGGCGTCGATGCCAACCTCTTCACCCGCATCATGGCGCCGTTGACTCAGTCCGAAAAGTTCGACGCTGCCGACTATATCCGCGAATGGGTGCCCGAACTGGCCGGTCTGTCGGATGAGGCGATCCATGATCCCGACGCGCATGATGGGCGCCCTCGCGATTATCCGGCAAAGATCATCGGCCACAGGGAGGGACGGGAACGTGCGCTGGCAGCTTATCGCCGTATGAAGGGATGATTGCAGCCACGTTCACCTTGTTGCAGGATCGAAATCATGAACGCCATCGATCCCCGGCGCGGACGTCGCTCGCTGTCTGTCAGTCATCCGCCTCGCAATGCTGCTCCCGGTCGGCTGGCGCGGTGGCTGGCACCGGTCTTTCACCGATTTCTGGACAGGATCGATCAGGGACTGGAGCATGGCGCGCTGGAGGCCAGCCTGCCGGACGGTACGCGTCGTTTGCTCGGCGGCCGAGAGGAGGGGCCTTCCTGCATCGTTCGACTCCATAGCTGGCGCGCGCTGATCCGGCTTGCCAGTGGTGGTTCAGCGGGCTGGTATCGCGCTTGGGCGGCCGGTGAGTGGTCGAGTTCCGATTCTGTACCGTTGTTCGCGCTGTTCATGCGCAATGCAGTGTCGCTCGGTCAGGTGGCGCGGCCGCACGGCCCCGTCCGTTGGATCGGGCGTGCCATGCACTGGATCAGGCGCAATAGTCGCACCGGATCGCGCCACAACATCGCCTATCATTATGATCTGGGAAATGATTTCTACAGCCTGTGGCTGGACAATAATATGCATTATTCCAGTGGTTTGTTTCTCGATCCTGATAGTGGCTTCGAAAGCCTGGAACTGGCGCAGCAACGCAAGGTCGATGCGATCCTAGATCGATTGGATTTGAAGGACGACGACGCGTTGCTGGAAATAGGCTGCGGCTGGGGCGGTCTTGCCGAGCAGGCGATGGAACGCCGGGCGATAAACTATACAGGACTTACGCTGTCGACCGAGCAGGCGGATTATGCACGCGATCGACTGGGGTCGGGCGCGCGCATCGCGCTGACCGATTATCGCGACGCGCAGGGGCAGTACGACGCCATCGCCAGTGTCGAGATGGTCGAGGCAGTCGGCAAGCGTTACTGGCCCACCTATCTGGAAGCGATCCATCGTTTGCTGAAGCCAGGCGGCCGGGCGGCGATCCAGTATATCCTGATCGATGATGCAATTTTTGAAGGTTATGCGCGCGGCGCGGATTTCATTCAGACCTATATTTTCCCCGGCGGCATGCTGATTTCCGAAAGCCGGTTCCGCGCGCTAGCAGAGGCGCAAGGGTTGGAATGGCGTGAGATGCGTCATTTCGGCCTCCATTATGCGGAGACTCTGCGGCGCTGGCGGCAGCGGTTCGATCGCGCGATAGACGACGGCCAGTTGCCGGCCAGTTTCGACCAGCATTTCGTGGCGTTATGGCGCTATTATCTGATGTATTGCGAAGGCGGATTTCGGGGTGGCGGGATCGACGTTGCGCAGGTGACGCTGGTCAAGCCCGCCTGAGCATCAGCCCTCGACCCGCATCCTGTGGCCGGTCGGCGTATCGGCCGTGACCAGGCGAAGGATGGTTTCCGCGACCACCTCCGGTCCCTTGAGGCTTGCCGGGTCTTCTCCGGGGAAGGCGCGTGCGCGCATGGCGGTGCGGGTCGCGCCGGGATCGACGATATGAGTGCGGATGGCGGAGATGTTCTTCACTTCCTCGCCATAGGCGCCGACCAGAGTTTCCAGTGCGGCCTTGGACGCGCCATAGGCGCCCCAATAGGCACGCGGCGCCACGACAGAGGAGGTCAGCGCCACCAGTCGCGCGTCGCTGCTTGCGCGCAGCATGGTGTCGAACGCAGCGATCAGGGCCTGCTGCGCGCCGACATTGAGCGTCAGCACGCGTGCGAACTCCTTGCTGTCGATCGCCTGCGCCGCTGCCAGAGACCCCAGTGTTGCAGCATTGAGGACGAGAATGTCCAGCGCTTGCCAACGTCCGCTGATCGCCTGGGCAAGGCGGCCGATGCTCTCGCCATCGGTCAGGTCCAGCGGGGCGATGGTCGCATGGCCGCCGCCCTGATGAATGCGATCCTCTACTTCCTCCAGGCCACCGGTGGTTCGCGCCGTCAGCACGACATGTGCGCCGGCCGCTGCCAGAACCTGCGCCGTCGCCGCGCCGATACCGCGGCTGGCGCCCGTGACCAGAGCCAGTTTGCCGGAAAGGGGAAGGTCGGACATCCATGCTCCATTCGCCCGATAACCGGGCCGTTTCTATGAGGATGAGGAGGGCATAGGACCGATTGCCCCGTGCGGCAAATCGGTGATCCTACATAGGAAAAGGGCGGCCGCGACGGGCCGCCCTTATAAAGTCAGACCACGCGCTCGGCGAGCAGTTCCAACTGGTTCTGCACCACGACCTCATCCTGATCGGTGAGGGTGGTGGGGTAGTCGCCGGTGAAACACGCATCGCAATATTGCGGACGAATGTCTGCGCGTTTCGCTTCGCCTAAAGCCTTGTAGAGCCCGTCGATCGAGATGAAGGCCAGGCTGTCGGCGTGGATGAAATCCTGCATGCCGCCAACGTCCAGCTTGTGCGCCAGCAACTTGGTGCGTTCGGGCGTATCGACGCCGTAGAAGCAGCTATGCTTGGTCGGCGGCGACGCAATGCGCATATGCACTTCGGCGGCGCCGGCTTCGCGCATCATCTGCACGATCTTGAGTGAGGTGGTGCCGCGGACGATCGAATCATCGACCAGCACGATCCGCTTGCCCTCGATCAGGGCGCGGTTGGCGTTGTGCTTCAGCTTGACGCCGAGGTGACGGACCTTGTCACCCGGTTGGATGAAGGTCCGGCCGATATAGTGCGACCGGATGATCCCCAGTTCGAAGGGAATGCCCGATTCCTGCGCATAGCCGATCGCCGCGGGCACGCCGCTGTCGGGCACCGGGATGATATAGTCGGCCTCGACCGGATTCTCGATCGCGAGTTGCGCGCCGATCGCCTTACGGACCGAATAGACGCTGGAATTGTCGATGATCGAATCGGGGCGGCTGAAATAGACATGTTCGAAGATGCACGGGCGGGCATGCGTCTCGCCGAAGGGGCGATGCGAGCGGATCTCGCCTTCATTGGTCACGACGACCAATTCGCCCGGTTCGACGGAGCGCACATAGTCGGCGCCGACCACGTCGAATGCCACGGTTTCCGATGCGAAGATCGTCGCGTCGCCCAGCTTGCCCATGACCAGCGGACGGATGCCCAGCGGGTCGCGGCACGCGATCATGCCCTCGGGTGTCATGACGATCAGGGAGTAAGCGCCCTCGATCTGCTTCAACGCGTCGATGAACTTGTCGAGCAGTGTGCGATAGCTGGATGTCGCCACCAGATGGATGATGACTTCGGTATCCGACGTCGACTGAAAGATCGAGCCGCGGCGAATCAGTTCGCGACGCACCTTCATCGCGTTGGAGATATTGCCATTATGGGCAACGGCGAATCCGCCCGAATTCAGTTCTGCATAAAGCGGCTGAACGTTGCGCAGCGAAGTTTCGCCGGTCGTAGAATAGCGCACATGACCGCACGCGCTTTCGCCGGGCAGGGCACGAATAACTTCGTCTCGGTCGAAATTGCCTGCCACATGGCCCATCGCCCGGTGGGTATGGAAATCATGCCCGTCCCAGCTGGTGATGCCGGCGGCTTCCTGCCCGCGATGCTGGAGCGCGTGAAGGCCGAGCGCGACGATGGCCGACGCCGTTTCCCCGCGGGAAACGCCGAAAATGCCACATTCCTCGCGCAACTTGTCGTCGTCGAAGGGATTGGTCGTAAACATGGGTGCGAACCGGTTCCGTTGCCGTTCTTTGGCGCTCCCCAATGGGCCGCCTTTCCGCGCGCATATAGTCGCTTGAGGTTCGTTTGTCGCCTCCCTGTCATAAAAAAGCGGGATGTGCCGTGCAAACGCTTCGTTTCCATGGCTTTGCCGAATCATGTGAGTCAAGTTTTGCCGCTCCGCCATCGGCAAAATGCCCTACTGGCGCAGCGCATCCTGCACGGCTACACACAGGCCTGATGCACCGTTTCGCCAATCCTGCCCGCTTCCTGAAGATCGCGCGTCCGCTTACCGGCTGGCTGTTCTGGCCGGGGCTGGCGCTGCTGCTGATCGGCGCTGCATGCGGGTTGTTCGTCACGCCGGCGGACTATCTGCAAGGTGAAACCGTGCGGATACTCTATATACATGTACCTTCCGCCTGGCTGGGAATGGGCGGCTGGACCGGTATCGCTGTCGCTGCATTGATGCAGTTGGTCTGGCGCCATCCGCTTGCGGCCGTCGCTGGCAGGGCGATAGCCGCGCCAGGCGCGCTCTTTACCGCGATCTGCCTGATGACCGGCTCCATCTGGGGGCGACCGACCTGGGGCACCTGGTGGGAGTGGGACGGACGCATGACATCCATGCTCGTCCTCTTCTTCTTTTATCTGGGCTATATCGCGCTCGCCAATGCCAGCGCGCGGCAGGGGCAGTCGGTCGGTCAGGGCGGGGTGAGCAATGTCACCGCTATTTTCGGTCTGGTCGGTGCGGTCAACATTCCGATCATCAATCGGTCCGTCGTGTGGTGGAACAGCCTGCACCAGGGGCCGAGCATCACGCTGCGCGGAGCGAGCATCGATGGATCGCTGCTCTGGCCGCTGGGTTTGACGCTGCTCGGCTTCTCGCTGTGGTTCGGGGCGATCGTCCTGATGCGGATGCGGGCGATATTGGCGCAAAACAAAGTCGAGGCGCGGATGCAGCGTCTGGCGAGAGGGTAGTATGAACCAATGGGCTTTCGTGATGGCCGCCTACGCGGTGACGGCAATCGGGACGGCAATCGTCAGTCTCTTGAGCTGGCGCGCCATGCGCAGCGCCGAGGCGACTGCCGAGCGGCTGTAGCATGAAGGTGAAGCATCAACGGCTGATCCTGGCGCTGGCGGCGCTGGTGGCGATCATCGGTGCGGGGCTGCTGGCCGTTTCCGCGCTCAAGGATGAGGCAGCCTATTTCTATGCTCCCAATGATGTGAAGACCAAGGGCGTGGAACCGGGCAAGGCCATTCGTCTGGGGGGGATGGTGGTAGAAGGCAGCCTTAAGCGTGCGGTCGATGGCGTGACGATCCGGTTCGACGTGACCGACGGCAAGGCGACCGTGCCCGCCACTTTCAGCGGCATCGCGCCGGACCTGTTCAAGGAGGGCAGCGGCGTGGTCGCGGAAGGTGCGTTCGACGGCAAGGGCATATTCTTGGCGACCAACCTGCTGGCGAAACATGACGAACGTTACATGCCTCGTGAGCTTGAAGGGATGAACTACAACGAAACCACGCACGAGATGAAGGCGGAGCGGTAATGCAAATGATGACCGCTCGTCATGTTTTCAGGGTCGTTCGCGCATGATCGCCGAAGCCGGTCTGGCCGCGCTGTGGCTCGCCGCTGCGCTGGCACTGCTTCAGCTTTTCCTCGCCTTCGCTGGCCTCAAGGGCGGCAAGGCCGAGTTGCTGGCCGCCGTTCGCCCCGCCGCTGTCGCGCAGGGCCTGTTGACCGCGATCGCCTTTGCCCTGCTCATCACGCTCTTCATACGGTCCGACATGTCGGTGCTGCTGGTCGTCACCAACAGCCATTCGATGAAGCCCTGGCTCTACAAATTTGCCGGAACCTGGGGCAATCATGAAGGATCTATGCTGCTCTGGGTGACGGTCATGGGTGTTGCCGGGGCCGCCGTGGCTCTGTTTGAGCGGGCCTTGCGGCGTGACACCCATATGGCGACATTGGGCGGGCAGGCAGCGATCAGCCTTGGCTTCTATGCCTTCCTGCTCTTCTCCTCCAATCCTTTCGCGCGGATCGCTCCGCCGCCGCCGGACGGGCAGGGGCTGAATCCGCTGTTGCAGGATCCGGGCCTCGCCTTCCATCCGCCGACCCTTTATCTCGGCTATGTCGGTTTGTCGGTGGCCTTCTCCTTCGCGATCGGCGCGCTGCTGACACGGCAGGTGGATGCGGCCTTCGCGCGTGCCATGCGGCCCTGGGTGCTGGCGGCGTGGATATTGCTGACGCTCGGTATCACCGCAGGCAGCTATTGGGCCTATTATGAACTGGGCTGGGGCGGCTGGTGGTTCTGGGATCCGGTCGAGAACGCCTCGCTCATGCCATGGCTGGCCGCGACCGCGTTGCTGCATAGCGTCACCGTGCTGGCGACCCGCGATGCGCTGCGCGCCTGGACGGTCATGCTGGCGGTGATCGCCTTCTCCATGTCGATGGTCGGCACCTTCCTCGTTCGCTCCGGTATTCTTACCAGCGTCCACGCCTTCGCCGTCGATCCGGAGCGGGGGAGCTTCATTCTCGCGCTGCTCGCTGTCTATATCGGCGGCGCGCTGGCCTTGTTCGGCTGGCGGATCGGGTCGGTGCGCGAAGGCGCGCCGTTCGAACTGGTCAGTCGCGAGACGCTGCTGGTCGTCAACAATCTGCTGCTGTCCGTGATCCTTGGTATCGTGCTGATCGGCACCCTCTATCCGCTGATGACCGAAGCCTTTGGCCACAAAGTATCGGTCGGCGCGCCCTATTTCGACCGGATCGCGGGACCGATCGCGCTGACGCTAATGATCGCGCTGGCGGCAGGACCGCTCGTCCGCTGGCGGCGCGACCGGGTTGCTGCCGTTGGGAAGCGGTTGGTGGTACCGTTCGCCGTGGCGATCCTGGCCGCTGTTTCGGTGGCCGTTCTTGCCTGGGGTCGGATCGGCATCCTACCCTTTCTCGGTCTGGTCATCGCGCTCGCAGTCGGGGCTGCGAGCGTCGCGCCGTTGTGGAAGCGCAATCTCTGGCGCACGCCGCTTTTCACCTGGGGCATGGTAATCGCCCATCTGGGCTGCGCGGTCAGTCTGGCGGGCATGGCCTGCGATTCGGCTTTCACCGTCGAGAAATTGGTCGCGGCGCGCCCCGGCGAAACGATCCATACCGCCGGATGGTCGCTCCGTTTCACTCAGATCAAGCCCATCGCTGGCGATAACTGGACGGCGCTCCAGGCCGATATGCAGGTCGATCGCGGTGGTGCACCAGTGCTGATCCATCCGCAGTCGCGTTTCTTCGCGTCACCGCCGACTACGACGAGCGAGGCGGCGTTGCTGACCCGCTGGAATGGCCAGCTTTACGTCGTGCTGGGCGAAGAGGTCGAAGGCGGCCGCTGGCAGCTCCGTATCTGGTGGAAGCCCTTCGTCACGCTCATCTGGCTGGGCGGCTTCCTGATCGCTCTGGGAGGCGCGCTGGCGTTGGTCGGGCGGGAACGGCGCGGCTGGCTGATGAAGTGGCGGGCGCGGAGGGCGTTCGCATGAGGAGGCCGCTGATCTGGCTGCCGCTGTTGCTGTTGCTGGCCTTTATCGGCCTGTTCGCAAGCGGCCTGTTCCAGCCCGACGATCGTATAATCCATTCGCGTCTTGTGGGGCAGCCGCTCCCGTCCTTCACCCTGCCGGCGGGGGCAAGTGACCGGCCCGCGCTGGCCAGCACCCAATTGGCTACCGGCAAGCCGCGCCTGCTCAACATCTTCGCCAGCTGGTGCGTCCCTTGCGCGGCCGAGGCGTCGCAACTGATGGCGCTCAGGCAGGCGGGCGTGGAGATCGATGGCATCGCCATTCGTGATGCCCGCCCCGATGTCGACGGTTTCCTCAAGCGCTACGGCAATCCCTATGCCCGCATCGGCCTGGATGCACGCAGTGCCGTGCAGATGGCGCTGGGGTCGTCGGGCGTGCCGGAAACCTTCGTGATCGATGGCAAGGGGCGGATCGCCTATCAGCATATCGGCGATATTCGCGCCGACGAGGTACCGATGATCCTCGACCGGCTGAGGAATGCGCGATGAAGATGGTGCTCGCTCTGCTGCTGACGCTGGTCGCCGCGCCGCTCGCCGCGCAGACCGCATTGCCGCCTGCACCCTGGGCGGACCGGCAGATCCCGGATGCGGCGCAGGAGCGCAAGGCAAAGGCGCTGATGGAAACGATCCGCTGTCTCACCTGTCAGAGCCAGTCGATCGCCGATTCGAACGCCAGCATGGCGGGCGACATGCGGTCGCAGATCCGCGAGCGGATCATGGCGGGTGAGCAACCCGAAGCGATTCGGGCATGGCTTGTGTCGCGCTATGGCGACTGGGTCAGCTATGAACCGACTGCCGCGCCCATCCTGTGGCCGCTCTGGGCTGCGCCGCTGGTCCTGCTGGGGCTTGGCCTGTTGCTGATGCGCGGGCAAATCAAGCGGAGGAAGAGCCGATGACAGGCTGGGTAATCGCTTTTGGTCTGGCGGCACTGGCCTTTCTTGCGTTGCTGTTTGTCGGGCGCATTCCGCGGTCGGCGCGGGAAATCACGGCGGCGGCATTGCTGCTGGGGCTTGCCGGCTATGCATGGCAGGGGCATCCGGGCCTGGCCGGTGCGCCGCGCACGCTGGCTGAAACCAAGGGCGAGGCGTTCGACGAGAAACTGGCGGAAAAGCGCCGCGGCCTAGCCGAGCGGTTCGGGCCGGCGGCGCAATGGATGATGCTGTCCGACGGACTGGCACGGCAGGGCAAGACCAAGGAGGCAGCCAATGTCCTGCTGTCGGGGCTGCGCGATACGCCGGACGACGCCAATTTGTGGCTGGGGCTGGGCAATGCGCTGGTCAATCATGCGAGCGGCGTGATCTCGCCCGGCGCGGAGTTCGCCTATCGTCGCGCCCTGGCACTTGATCCGGAGGGGCCGGCCCCGCGCTATTTCTACGGCCTCGCATTGGCAAGGGGCGGGCAACTGCAGGCGGCGCGGGATCTTTGGGCGCCGCTCGCGGCCGGCGCGCCGGACGGCAGCCAGGTTAAGGCGGAACTGGAAGCCAATATCGCGCGTATCGATTCCATGCTCGCCAATGGTGCTCCTGTCCCGCAATGACGCGCCGCAGCGCGGATGATTGCGCCTCGTCTGGAGGCGTGATAGGGCGCGGCCCCATGCAGGGTATGACATATCCTTTTCAGCCCGGTCTCTCTCCTTTCGGTGTCCAATGACCGTCCGGTTTTTCTCCCATGGCTGATCTTCTTCCCAACACCGCGCCGGCGACGGCCGAGGATGACCAGGGCGGCCATGGCCACTCTCGGCAGAAGGCCACGCTGAAGCTGGTCGTAGGCGCGATCGGCATCGTGTTCGGCGATATCGGTACCAGTCCGCTCTACGCCTTCCGCGAAACCTTCGCCGGCCATCATCATCTCGACCTGGACCCGGATCATATCCTGGGCGTCATCAGTCTGATGTTCTGGTCGATGATGCTGGTGGTGACGCTGAAATATGTCAGCATCATCATGCGGGCGGACAATAAGGGCGAGGGCGGTAGCCTGGCGCTGCTGGCATTGATCAACGGCCAGACGAAAACCCAACGCTGGTCGCGGGGCATCATCCTGCTGGGTGTCTTCGCAACGGCGCTGTTCTACGGCGACTCGATGATCACGCCGGCGGTGTCGGTGCTGTCGGCGGTCGAAGGTCTGGCGGTCTATAATCCCGACCTGGCGCCGGCGATCCTGCCCGTTGCGATCCTGATCCTTTTGGGCCTGTTCTGGATCCAGGGGCTGGGCACGAACCGGGTGGCGACGCTCTTCGGGCCGATCATGCTGCTCTATTTCCTCACGATCGCAACGCTCGGTGTCTTGTCGATCGTGAAGACGCCGGGCATTCTCTACGCTTTCAACCCCTATTGGGCGGTGATGTTCTTCGTCACCGATCCGTTGCCGGCCTTCCTGGCGCTGGGGTCCGTCGTGCTGGCCGTGACCGAATGCGACAGGAAATCAGTACCGAGAAGGCGCGTCAGGGAAAGACGCTCAATCATATTCGCTATGTTCTCGCCATCGGAACGGCGCTGGTGATCGTCGGCTTCGGGATCGCTTATCTGGTCGCTGTGTAA
>NZ_DATKFP010000290.1:0-38880 GCF_035511395.1 Sphingobium sp. | reverse complement strand
CGGGTGGCCGCAGCCTGCGCGGCCAAGGGGATCGGCTTCGTCGATGCGCCGATCGGGCGGTTGGCGCTCCATGCACAGCGGGGAGAATCGCTGTTCATGGTGGGCGCAAGCGACGAAGATTTCGTGCGGGTCGAGCCGGCTCTGAAAGCCATGGGCACCGACATCTATCGCTGCGGCGCGCCGGGCATGGGCAGCCGGATGAAGGTCATCAACAATTTCATGCTGCTGTCTACCGCGCAGATCGTGGCGGAATCGATCGCGCTGGGTACCAAGCTCGGCCTCGACATCCAGACCATGCATGACGTGACTGGCGGCACCACCGCGCGCAATGGCCAGTTCCATGTGCTGATGGTCAACAAGGCGCTGAAGGGCGATATCGAGCCGGGCTTCACCATCGACCTCGCGTTCAAGGATCTGACGCTGGCCATGAATGCAGCGGCGGAAAACCGCGTAGGCCTGCCCATGGGCGCAGCAGCACATGCAGTATTCGGAGGCGTAAGAGCAACTAACTACGCATCTAAGGATTATTCTACGCTTATGAACTATGCATGCGATAACGCAGGCGTTAAAACGCCACGCATGACATAAAGGAGAGAGAATATGACCAGGCGTCTGGACGGCAAGCGCATCATCGTCATGGGATCGGCGACCGGCATCGGCGCCGCCACGGTCAGGCGACTGGCCGAGGAAGGCGCGCAGCTCTGCGCCGCCGACATCAATGTTGAGGGCGCCGAGCGCACCGCGACCGAAGCCGGCAACGGCGCTTTCGCCGTCCCGGTCGACATCACCGACGAGGCATCGGTCGGCGCGGCGGTGGCGGAGGCGGCAGAGGGGCTGGGCGGGCTGGACGGTGCGCACATCAACGCCGCCGACCTGCGCGTCATCTTCCAGGACAGCAATGCGCTGGACGTCGATCTCGACGTGTTTGATCGTACCATTGCAGTCAATTTGCGTGGACACCTGCTCTGCACGCGCGCCGTGCTGCCCCATCTGCTCGCCAGCAAGGGCGGTGCGATCGTCTATACCAGTTCGGGTTCTGCGCGTGGCGGCGAACCGGAACGGCCCTGCTATGCCATGTCCAAGGGCGGGCTTGAAGCGCTGATGCGCCATGTCGCGTCGCGCTGGGGCCGGGAGGGGATCACGGCCAATGTCGTCGCGCCCGGCTTCACCATGACGCAGGAAATGCAGGCGGGCGGTCAGGTGCCGCAGGCGGTGATCGATCATTTCCTCAGCACCGGGCGCAGTTTCCGCCTGGGCCAGTCGGAGGATCAGGCCGCCGTTGCTGCGATGCTGCTGTCCGACGATGCACGCTGGATCAACGGACAGGTCATCAACGTCAATGGCGGCTCGATGTTCTTCTGACCATGGGTCGAAACGAACAGGCGCTGATCGCCACCTGCTGGACGACGGCGGGCAATGTCCGCCCCGACCAGGTCGACAATCTGAGCCGCTGGCGGCTGGAGGACCGGATCGAGGCTGCGGCCCGCGCGGGCTATGGCGGGTTCGGCTTCTGGCTGGGCGACCTTATCGCGTGGCGCGAGCAGGGCGGCGAATATGGCGCGCTGTGCCGCCACCTGTCCGATGCGGGGCTGGGCATCGTCGAACTGGAATATCTGTCCGACTGGTTTGCGCAGGGGGAAAGGCGCGAACGATCTGACGCGGCACGGGCCGAACTGTTCCGCGCCGCCGACGCGCTGGACGCGCGCCATGTGAAGGTGATGCCGCCCTTCAGCAATCAGGGCTGGGCGCGCGCAGCGCTCGCCGAACAGTTCGCGGCATTATGCGCCGATGCCGCCCGGCACGACCTGCTGATGGCGCTGGAGATGACCCCCTTTTCCGACCTGCCCGACCTGGGTTCCGCGCTCGACATGGTCGTGCAGGCGGATGCGCCCAACGGCGGGTTGCTGATCGACATCTGGCATGTGGTCCGGTCGGACAGCGCCGTTGCGGCGATAGCCGATGTTCCCGCCCGCTTTATCAAGGCGGTCGAACTGTGCGACGCCGAACTGGCGATGCGGGGTAGCATCACGGAGGACACGATGTGTCACCGCCGCCCGTGCGGAGAAGGCGCGTTCGATCTGCCGGGCTTCGTCGCGGCGCTCGCCAGGGCGGGTTATGACGGCCCCTATGGCGTGGAGATACTGTCCGACGCCTTTCGCGCCCTGCCGCTAGACGAGGCGGCGCGGCGCAGCTTCGACGGCGCGGCGCGGACAGTGGGTGCCATTGCTCCAGACGCCCGCAATCAGTAACGGGCGCGGGACTTTATCCTTTTGGGTGGATGGCAAGCCATGGCGATGATCATATTGGGCGCGTTGATCCCGGTCTTCGGCCTCATCCTGCTGGGATATGGATGCGGGCGCTTCGACCTGCTGGGTGATCGCGCTTTCGAAGTGCTCAACCGGTTCGTCATCGCGATTACCCTGCCCGTCCTCACCTTCCGCTCGATCGCCCGCATGGACCCGGCCGACCTCGCCCAGCCGTCGATGATGATCGCGGTGGTGGGCGGCGCGCTCGCCACCTATGCCATCGGCTTCGCCATCGAGAAGGGACTGGGGCGCAGCGGAGGCGAGGCCAATATCGCGGGCCTGTGCGCCAGTTTCAGCAATACTGGCTTCGTCGGCCTGCCGATCGCGCTGCTGACCTTCGGCACGGATACGGTGGCGCCGGTGGCGGTGACGATGCTGCTCTATTCCGCCGTCGTCTTCACCGTCGGCGTGGTGATGAGCGAGATGGCGGCCAGTCATGGCGACGGGATGCGCGCGGGGCTGATGCTGGCGGGACGATCGGTGGCGCGCAATCCGCTGATCCTGCTGTCATCGCTCGGCGTCGTCTGGTGCCTGTTGCGCCTGCCGCTCACAGGGCCGTTCGACGTCCTGCTGTCGACGCTGGCGCAGGCAACCGCCCCCTGCGCACTGACGGCGATCGGGATATTCATCGCCTTGCCCCGCGAAAAGACAGCGCCCGGCCCGATCGGACGCGCGCTGGTGCTGAAACTGGGGGTGCATCCGCTGCTGACAGCGGGTTTCATCCTGCTGCTGCCGCCAATGCCCACGCTCTGGGCCAAGATGGCCGTGCTGATGGCCGCCATGCCGAGCGGCGCTTCGAGCTTCGTTCTGGCAGGCAAGGCCGGGCGATGGGCGATGGAGCTGAGCGCCTGGGCAGTCATGCTGTCCACCACATCGGCGTCGCTGTCGCTGATCGCGGTGCTGTGGTGGCTTGGCGCCTGATGCCAGGGCCGACGGTCGCACCATGGGCATTGCCTCGCCAGCGCGGATGGGCCAGAGATTTCCGATGCCAAAATCCGCCAGCCCATCCGCCTACAAGCCGCGCCGGGGACGCCCCGATGCCAGTCGGGTCGTCGCGATCGATCGCGCCATCCTTTCGGCCGCCCGACGCTTCTTCCTCGACGAAGGATATGATGCGACGGCGATGGAAACGATCGCAAGCGCCGCGGGCGTGTCCAAGGCGACGCTTTATGCTCGTCATCCGACCAAGAGCGATCTGTTCCGCGCGGTCGTGCAGGAAAGCGTGGCGCAATGGTCGGAGATGAGCGACCAACACCACCTGCCTGAAGGGCAGACGCTGCGCGAAAGGCTGATGCATCATGGCACGCTGATCGCCCGCTCGCTTCCCAACCCCGAGGTCCATGCCTTTCAGCGGCTGTTGATTTCCACGCGGGAACGCTTTCCCGAACTGTCATTGGCCATGTACGAAAGCGGATCGCGCCCGATCGTCGATCGGATCGCCCGCGACATTGCCGACGCGACCGCGCGGGACGGCCAGCCAGCCCGCGATCCGGAGATGATCGCCCGGCTGTTCCTGTCGGCGATGACCGGATGGGCCTTGCAGGAGGGCGCCGCGCGCAAAATGACCGACAGCGAACTGGAAGAGGTCGCGCGCCGGATCATCGACCTGTTCCTGCTCGCGCGGGATGGGTGGTAGGCGAACGGGTCCGTCAGTCGTCCTGGACGACCTGGGCACCACGGGTGATCTTGGCGACGCCCGGTTCATATTTCAGGTTATGAACCGAAATCGCAGTCTGCACCTTCTGGACGCCGGGCAGGCTGCGAATCTGTTCGGTAATCAGTTCATTGAGCTGTTCGATATTGGTGAACAGGCCCATGGCCAGCAGGTTGAAGCGCCCCAGCATCAGGATGACACAGCTGAGTTCCGGCATCTGTCGCAACCGGTCCGCCAGTTCGGCGACGCGCGAGGGATCGGCATCGATCCCCAACATGCACAGGTTCGGCGAACCGGCCATGCGGAAATCGGTGACGACCGTGAACTGGATCAGCCCCTGGGTCTGCAACCGCTTGATGCGGGTGCGGATCGTCCCTTCGGTCACGCCCAGTTCGGCCGCGATCGCTCGATTGGAAACACGCGCGTCGCGGGCCAGCTTGTCGACGATCTTGTGATCCAGCGCGTCGAGGCGCTCCCAATTTTCGTCGGTCATAGCGGCGCCACGTTGAATTCATATTTGACGATATCGACGGCGACGCCGGAATCGATCTGCGCAACGCCTGCAATACTCGCGACGTGGTCGTAGAGAAACTGCTGCACTTCCGAGAAATCGTGGAGCGCGACCATGATCTCCAGATCATGGCTGCCGTTCATGATGTTGACGCTCAATATTTCGGGAAATTTGGCGAGATCCCGGCCGACATCCTGAACGCTGCGGCCAAGCACCTTCACCCCGACGGCGATAATGACATTATAGCCGCGGGCGGCGAAATCCGTCACCGCGACGACGCGCATCGCACGGGCATCTTCCATCTTCTGCAGGCGTGCCGAAACCGTCGCCGCCGTGACCGACAACTGCTTGGCAATATCCTGATTGGTCGCCCGGCCGTTGGTCCGGAGAATGTCTATGATGCTGTTATCAAGAGCATCCAGGGAAGGCGCTGTCACTGCTCGCCCACTTCTAATCTGCATTCCAGCCAGCCTCCACTTCTTCGGCGGACCATAGCGTGAGGAAATGCGGAGCGCCAGATAGCTTGCACATATGTTGCGGCAGGTTCGCAAAAGCCGACAAGCACCAAGAATAATCGCACGAGAAATCCGATACATCATGAAATTACGACATCTTTCTTCCATTTTTACATCGATGTGCGTAGAGAATTGAACAAATTTCGATGCAACAAAGTCTGCGCGACAGACCGATCAGGAGACAGCCATGCTTACGAAGGTGACGCTCAATCATACCGACCTCTCGGTCAGCCGCCTATGCTATGGCACCAATATGCTGGGCTGGCAGATCGATCAGGAGCGATCCAACGCCATTCTGGACAGATTTGCGGAACTGGGCGGCAATTTCATCGACAGCGCCCGCTCCTATGGCGACTGGATGCCCGACGCACCCAAGGGTGCGAGTGAACGGGCCATCGGCGCCTGGCTGAAGGGCCAGAAGCGCGAGGATTTCGTCATCGCCACCAAGGGCGGTCATTTCGACATGCGCGCGGGCGACTATCGCAATCGCGTCAATCCGAACGAAATCGCCAGTGATCTGGCGGAAAGCCTGGACCATCTGGGTGTCGACAGCATCGACCTTTACTGGCTTCACATGGATAATGTCGAAACGCCGGTCGGCGAACTGATCGACTTTCTGAACGACGCCAGAGCGGCAGGCAGGATCCGCTGGTTCGGCGCGTCCAACTGGACCGATGCCCGCGTGCTGGAGGCCAATGACTACGCCAAGGCCCATGGCAAGACCGGCTTCGTCGCGGTCGAGCCTTTCTGGGGTTTGGCCAAGCCGCATGAGATAAACGCGATCCAGCAGGGCTATCAGCTCTATTTCGAGGATCATGGCGGTGCGCTGAAGGGGGCGGACCTGGCCGTCATCCCTTATTGCTCGCAGAGCCGGGGCTATTTCGGCATGCTGGCAAAGGGCAAGGATGCCGTGCCCGACGCGTTGAAGGCTTTCTACGATAACCCGATCAACGCAGCGCGGTTCGCCGCTGCCGAGGCGGTGGCCGCGCGCCATGGCGCGACGGTTTCGGAAATCGCGCTGGCCTATCTGATGAACCAGCCAAGCCAGGTTATCCCGATCTTCGGCGCGTCCAGTCCGACACGGATAGAGGAAAGCGTGAAGGCCGCCGCCATCACGCTGACGGCGGAAGAACTGGCAGAATTGCGGGCCGAATGAGATAAGGGGCGGGGCGGTCGGCCCCACCCCATCCGATCACACCTCCAGTGCCGCGCGCAGCGCCGATGCCGCATCCTGCTTCAGGCGCACGGACGCAGGCGCATCGGGCAGCACGTCAAAGCCATGATAGGCGCCGGGATAGACGTGCAGTTCGGTGGGGACACCCACCTCGATCAGACGGCGGGCATAGTCCATGTCCTCGACGAGGAAGAGGTCGAGAGCCCCGACCGCAATGAAAGCGGGGGGCAGTCCGGACAGGTCGCTGGCGCGGGCGGGTGCGGCATAAGGCGACACATCGGCAGCACCGGGATTTTGACCCAGCAACGAACGCCAGCCAAAGACATTGGCCTGCGGCGTCCAGACGAAAGCGCCCAGATGATCGGGCAACCGGGTGATGCAGGTGCGATCATCCAGCATCGGATAGATGAGATTCTGGTGGGCGATCGCCGGGCCGCCCCGGTCGCGCGCCAACAAGCAGAGCGCCGCCGCCAGGCCGCCACCGGCGCTTTCGCCCCGCACCGCGATACGGGTCGCATCGACACCCAGGCTTATGGCCTGCTGGTGCAGCCAGCAGAGCGCGGCGTAGCAATCCTCGACCGATCCCGGCGCCGGGGTTTCGGGAGCGAGACGATAGTCGACCGAGACGACCACCCCCCCGATCTCGGCCGCCATCTGCATGTTGGACACATGATTGGTGGCCACCGAACCCATCACATAACCGCCGCCATGGATGTGGAGAATGGCCGGACGCGGCGTCGCGTCGCCTGCGGGTGTGTAGATGCGCACGGACACCTGCCGGCCGTCCGCGACAGGCACGCTGTCCGACCGCCAATGGACGCCGCTAACCTTCGGTTCGGGCGCCATGGCGGTCATCTGTTCCATGCCCTGCCGGATGGCAGGCAGGCTTTCATCGCTCAGTTCCAGTGCCGGCATGACGTCCAGCCCCGGCAATAGGGCCGGATCGACGAGATGATGCATATTTCTCTCCTACATGTCCTGCTCATTCAATGGCACCGTCCGATGTTACCATCCTGATAAATGCACGCACCGGTGTGAGATGTGCCTTCCCGGTCAGCGCGCGAAAGCTTCAACCGGGGACTCCATCGCATAGTCCGCCATGACCGGCGCGGACATGGCGTCGGCAAAGGCTTCATAGCTCCATGGCCAGCTGGCCGGCACGCCGGTCGCGTCGAGATACCAGCTCCTGCACCCCGATCCGAAGATGGTCGATCGCGCGGCCTCGATTCGCCGTTCCTCATAGGCGGCATGGGCTTCGGCTCTCGGCTCGATCGTCCGCGCTTCGCCGCGGCGCAACAGGTCCAGCAACTGGTCGACATAGGCCCATTGCCGCTCGGCAATGTCGATCAGGGAGAAATTGCCGACCGGACCGGTCGGGCCGTTGAGCATGAAGAAATTGGGAAATCCGGGGATCGTCACCGCATAATAGGCAGTGGGGCGCGGCGTCCAGGCATCATCCAGCGACAGGCCATCGCGTCCCGTAACCGTAGTCGGGCGGATGAAGCGGTCGGCATGGAAACCGGTGGCGAGGATCAGCGTGTCGAGCGGCTGCAACCGCCCGTCCGCCAGCCGCACGCCGTCCGCCTCGACACGCACGATGGCTTCGCGCTCGACGTCGACATTGGGCTGCTGGACCGCGTCATAATAGGACCAGCTGTAGATCAGCCGCTTGCACGCCGCGCGATAATCGGGGCGCAGCTTTTCCCTCAACGCAGGATCGCGCACGCTATTTTCCAGATTGTCGAGGCAGATCTGCTCGATCGCCGCGATTTCCGGCCCATGGGTATCGGTGATCGCGTGGGTGAAGCGGAAGATCGAGTCCCAATAGTCCTTGTTATAACGGATTGCGTCGATCAGCGCCGGATCGCGGCGAAAGGCTTCGCGCTCGTCCTCGCTATATTCGAAATAGGGAACCGGCATGATCCATTGCGGCGACCGCTGGAAATGGACGAGGCGCGCGGCACGGCTTTGCAGCGCGGTGACGATCTGCACGCCCGTCGATCCATTGCCGATCACGCCGACACGGACATCATCCACCGGCGTCTCATCCTGCCAGCGCGCGCTGTGCAGCACGGTGCCGGCAAAATCCTCCATCCCGTCGATATCGGGCATCTTCGGATGGTGCAGCACGCCCGATGCGGCGATCACGACCTCCGCCTCCACGACCTCGCCGGTCGACAGGCCCAGCCGCCAGCGACCGACATCTTCCATCCATTCGCAAGCAACCACTTCGGCGCCGAAGCGGATATGCGGCGTCACGCCATATCTGTCGGCGGTGTGCTGGAAATAGGTCTGTATCTCCGCGCCCTTGGCATAATATGCGCGCCATTCGGCATAGGGTTCGAAACTATAGGTATAGGCGTGCGCGGGCACGTCACAGGTCAGGCCGGGATAGCGATTCTCCCGCCAGGTGCCGCCGAGCCGATCGGCCTTCTCGAAGATGGTGAATTGCTCGCCCGCCTGGCGAAGCCGGACGCCGGCCAATAGGCCGGCCATGCCGGCGCCGATCACGGCAAAGCGAAGCGGGTTGCGGTCGGTGGACAAAAGGCTCTCCTGTGGATCGTTCGTTTCCACCGAATTGCCACCGCACCGCCGCCGCCACATCGTTCAAACGGACTAGAATCTTCCGCCCCGCTTAAAAGGATGCGACAGCAAAAACTTAGAGTGCGCGGATTGACGGCGCTCACCGAAATGCAACCGTCGCCCTGTTCGCACGTCCCTACCCGACACCGCGCTTCAACAGCGTTCGGCTTGTCGGCAGGGTCCGCGATGATATGGCCGAAGCGTCAGAAAGCGACCATGTAGACGAACCAGCCCAGGATCATCAGGCTTGTCACCGCACATAGCCGGTCGCCAAAAATATCTATCCGCGTCATCGCCACGATCCTTTCCTCAAGTCTTGGTCTGCGCCAATATCGATTCCGAATACGTCATATGCGACGTATATGGAAGACAGAATGTTATGATTCCTTCTCTATGCGTATTTTATCTGCACTTCTCAAACGCATACCTGTTCGATCGCGTTCCTGCAACAATATCGGCCACGCGATTGACCTTACCGGTCGCCCGGCTAAGCCAGGCCCATGGCCGCCATGCACATCCGCCGCTTCGTCCCGTCCGACACGCAGGGCGTGATCGACGTCATCCTGCCGATCCAGCGTGAGGAATATGGCATTGCCATCACCCCGCAGGACCAGCCCGACCTGTCTGCAATCCCGGCCTTCTACCAGAGCGGCGCTGGCGACTTCCTGGTGGCCGAGGCGGAAGGCGGGATCATCGGCACGATCGGGATGAAGGATATCGGCGATGGCCAGGTCGCGCTGCGCAAGATGTTCGTCGCCGCCCCCTGGCGCGGGCGGTACAGGGGCGTCGCGCAGGCCTTGCTGGACGCGCTGATGGACCTGGCGCGGACTCGCGGCGTGACCGAAATATTGCTCGGCACGACCGACAAGTTCCTCGCCGCGCACCGCTTCTACGAACGCAATGGGTTCACACCCGCCGACGCCGACAGCCTACCCGCCAGCTTCCCCCGCATGGCGGTGGACAGCCGCTTCTATCGCCTGAATTTGCGCGCAAACCGGTAAGAGGCGCTGTGGTCGGAACGGGAGCGAGTAGAATGGGGGGAAACGACTAGAAATTGCCCTCTCCGCCGTTCGAGCTGAGCTTGTCGAAGCCCTATTCTTTTCTTTAAGGCCTACGCCTGAAAAAGCAGTGCAGCCCTTCGACAGGCTCAGGGCGAACGGGGGTTAAGTCTAGAACCGACCAATTGTAGCCATCCCCGTCCGTTGCATTTGACTTCGAAAGCCGACACTGTTTGTCATCTCGAACAAAACTTATCGGCGAGAGCAAGGATAACGAATGAAAGCACGATTCGCGCTTATATCGCTGGTGATATTCGCGACCATAATCGTCCCGTTGGGAATCGGTGCGGTTCAGGGATTGGGGTTGAGCAAAGCTGCCGATGGCAACCAAACATTTCCTTTTGCGCGGAAATATTTCGGTGATGTGGTCGATGATGACACAGAATATCGCAAAATGCGTGATGAATTTTCAGGCGCGGGATGGGGATCGTTTGGAAATCGTGCGCCGGGGGTAAGTATATGTCAAGAACTTATCATCCGGAGTTTTAATCAACAAGACGAGTTAATAGGTGCTGCTTTGATTAATCAGCGGTCCGTAGTTCTTGATGAGATATTTGGTCGGCCCGGCATAGAGGCAATTGAAGCATTGCCTAGCCCTGTAACGGGCGCGCTTCGGGCATGCAAATACACGATTGTTGCCGCAGCCTGTCATATTTGGTCTCAACGGACGATTGCAAGTGCGATCAAATCGGCATTGCCAAGCCTTCAAAACGAAAAGCGCAAATGGCTTGTCGATAATGAGGCGGCAAGTTGCAAGGTTTCTGCGAAGTTTGGTCTTGGAACTAGCCTGCCCTACAGGCGCTGAACTCGCTTCCACCCGGAGGGGCCGTATTCAGCATTTCTGCGTCAAAAGCTGCCATTCCGCAATCCACCCCTACCCGTCATCCACAACCCAATAAGCACTGCGCCCTATCCCCCGCTACTTCGGCGCACGACCAGCCGCGCCGGCAACATGCTGGGCGGCAGCGGCCGGTCTTCCACCTGCGCCAGCACCGTGTCGACCAGCAGTTCGCCCGCGCGCTTCATGTCCTGCATGATGGTGGTGAGCGGCGGACTGGTCAGGCTGGCGGCGGGGATGTCGTCGAAACCGACGATCGCCACATCCTGCGGCACCGACAGCCCCGCCTCCGCGAGCGCCCGCATCGCGCCGATCGCGATCAGGTCGCTGGCGGCGAAGATCGCGTCGAACGTCGCGTCGCGCGCGACCAGGGTCCGGGCGGCTGCATGGCCGGCATCCTCGGCCGTCAGTGCATCGACCTGTAGCGCCGGGTCGGGCGCAATGCCCTGCTCGGCCATCGCCTCGCACAAGCCCCGATAGCGATCGGCGAACTCGGGATAATGTTCGTCGGCATGGCCCAGAAAAGCGATCCGCCGCCGCCCCAGTTCCAGCAGATGCTCGCCCGCCAGCCGCCCCGCGCCGACATTGTCCGACCCCACGGTCGCGCCGATATTGGCTTCGCCCACCGAACCCCAGCGCACGAAATGCGTCCCATGGCCGACCAGCTGCTCCAGCCGCCGCTCGTAAAGCGTGTAATCGCCATAGCCGAGCAGGATCAGCCCGTCGGCGCGATGGCTGTCCTGATAGCGGACATGCCAGTCATCCTCCATCTTCTGGAAGGAAATGAGCAGATCCAGCCCGCGCGCCGCGCATTGCCGGGTGATCGATCCCAGCATCGACAGGAAGAAGGGGTTGATATTGGATTCGTCGGGCGTCGGATCCTCGAAGAAGAGCAGCGCGATCGTATTCGACCGTTGCGACCGGAGCGAAGACGCATTCTTGTCGACCGAATAGTTGAGTTCCTGCGCGATCGCCTCGATCCGCTGACGCGTAGCAAGGCTCACCGACCGCGACCCCCGCAGCGCTCGGCTGACCGTCGGCTGCGATACGCCCGCCAGATAGGCGATGTCGAAACTGGTCGGCTTGCTGCTGCGCTGGCGGCCCATCTGTGTCTCCCGTGCGATCCATGCGCAGCACTCATGGTAGAAGCCTAAAGAAAACAACGCAATTGCGTACCCTTGCGCCGCCCCGTCCGTTGCATTCCGGTCACAGCCCGATGCGCTGCATAATATGCGTATACGTATGCCTTCTGGTCGCGCCGGTAGCACGCAGCGTAAGAATAGCGTCACCACGGGGAAATGGCGCTGCACGACCATACCCACGACAATCAGGATTTCGCACCGGCACAGAAGGGTCCGTCCGGTGTTTCAGGGGAGAGGATAAGTGGCCAACCAGTTCGACCGTGCCCATATGCTGGGCGCTTCCATTTTTGCTATCGTCGCGGCGACCGGCGCGACCTCGGCTCTGGCGCAGGATGCGCAGGGCGCTCCCCAGGCGGATGCCGCCGCGCCCCAGGGCGATGCCAACGACACGATCGTCGTCACCGGCTTCCGCGCTGCGCTGCAAAGCGCCGTCAACGTCAAGAAGAACGCGCAGACCATCGTGGAATCGGTATCGGCCGAGGATATCGGCAAGCTGCCCGACGCGTCGATCGGCGAATCCATCGCCCGCCTGCCCGGCCTGACCTCGCAGCGTCTGTTCGGCCGCGCCAATTCGATCGCGATCCGCGGCGCCAGCGCCGACCTGTCCTCGACCACGCTCAACGGCCGTCCGCAGACTTCGACCGGCGAACAGCGCAATGTCGAATTCGACCAATATCCCGCCGAGGTCGTCAACCGCGTCGACGTCTACAAGACGCCGCAGGCCAACCTCATTCACCAGGGTCTGGTCGGCACCGTCGACATCCGCACCATTCGCCCGCTCGACTATGGCAAGCGGATGATCGCCGTGGGCGCGCGCGGCGTCTATACCGACCTTGGCAAGATCAACGCCGACAGCGACGACAAGGGCTATCGCCTGACCGGCACCTACGTCGACCAGTTCGCCGGCGACCGGATCGGCGTCGCCCTGTCGGTCGCCTATAGCGACGAACCCTATCAGTCGAAGGAGTTCGAGGCCTGGGGCTATGCCGATGGGCCGAACGGCGACAAGGTGATCGGCGGCGTGAAGCCCTTTGGCGTGTCGACCCAGCTCAAGCGCCTCGGCATCCAGGGCAGCGTGCAGGTGCAGGCGACCGACACGCTGATGCTGACCTTCGACGGCTTCTACGGCGATTTCAAGGACAAGCAGATCAAGCGCGGCGTCGAGGTGCCGCTCTACTGGAGCAGCGCGACGCTGGTCCCCGGCAGCACGACGACTGACGGCAATTTCATCAACGGCGGCACTTTCACCAATGTCGAAGCCGTGGTGAACAACCATGGCTATGAGCGCAAGTCGACCATCTTCTCGGGCGGCTTCAACGCCAAATATACCGGTGACGACGGCTGGTCGGCCAGCTTCGACTTCGGCTATTCGCGCACCGACCGCAGCGAACTCTCGCTCGAATCCAATGCTGGCACCGGCTATGGCCCCGGCAACGGTGCCACCGACACGCTGGATTTCGTGAGCGACCGCAAAGGCACGCACTTCACCAGCCACCTGCTGGATTATAGCGACCCCAATCTGATGGTGCTGACCGATCCGCTCGGCTGGGGCGCGGGTGCGCCGCTGGGCCATCAGGAAGGCTATTACAACAACCGCATCATCGACGACGAGATCAAGAGCTACCAGATCGAATTCGGCAAGGAGAATGAGGGCAGCTTCCTGTCGAAGGTCACGGTCGGCCTCGGCTATACCGACCGCACCAAGGCGAAGACGCCGGAAGAATATGTGCTCAATCTGGCGAACGGCGCGACGTCGCTGGTCCTGCCGCAGCAATATCGCATGGACCCGACCGATCTCGGCTTCCTCGGCCTCGGCCCGATCCTGAGCTACGACCCGTTCAAGCTGCTGGAGGACGGCGTCTACCAGAAGGTTCTGAACCCCAGCAAGGACATCCCGGCCAAGGCCTATTCGGTCACGGAGCGCGTCATGTCCGCCTATCTGATGGCGAACATCAAACAGTCGGTCGGGTCGGCCGAACTGACCGGCAATATCGGCGTCCTCGCCCAGAATACCGAACAGAAGTCGCGCGGCTTCATCAACCTCGCCGCCGCCGATCTGGTGCCGACCACGCGCGGCGCCAACTATTGGGACGTGCTCCCCAGCGCCAACCTGTCGCTCCGCTTCCCCAGCGACTTCGTCATCCGCCTGTCGGGCGCGCGCGAAATCCAGCGCCCCCGGTTCGAGGATATGAAGGTCAGCCTCGACTATGGCTACAACACCGCCAGCGGGGTCATCACCGGCACCGGCGGCACGCCGACGCTGCGCCCCTATCGCGCCTGGGCGGCGGACCTCAATTTCGAGAAATATTTCGGGACCAAGGGCTATCTTGGCCTTCAGCTCTTCTACAAGAAGCTGGAAAGCTATGTGTATCGGGAAACCGTGCCGTTCGACTATACCGGCCTGCCCATCACCCTGCCGCCGGGCGTGACCGACTTCACCGGCACCATCACCCGGCCCGTCAACGGTCAGGGCGGCAAGCTCTACGGTCTGGAACTTGCCGGCACCGTACCGTTCGAGGTCGTCACTCCGGCGCTGGAGGGCTTCGGCCTGACCGGCGGCGTGGGCTATACCAAGACCAGCATCAAACCGGGCGCCAGCGCCTCGTCCGAAGACCTGCCCGACTATTCGCGCTGGGTCGCCAACGGCACGCTCTTCTTCGAAAAATGGGGCTTTTCGGCGCGCGGTTCGGTGCGCTACCGTTCCGCCTTCGTCGGCCAGTTCGTCGGTTTTGGCGGTGAACGCGAACTGCGCCGGGCGCTCAGCGAAACCATCGTGGATGCGCAGATCGGCTATGATTTCCAGGAAGGCAGCGCGCTTCATGGCCTGTCGGTCTTCCTCCAGGGCCAGAATCTGACCGACGAACCGTTCGTGTCCGTGGACACCGGCGCGTCGATCCAGATCCGCAACTACCAGACCTATGGCCGCCGCTTCATGGCGGGCTTCAACTACCGCTTTTGATGTGTAGACTGGCCCAGCGGCCGCGTGTCGCCGGGCCTTTACGGGTTCAAATATAAGGGGTGTCCCTCATGGGTCGAACGGCCACGAACTTTCTCGTGACGGCCGCCGGAATGGCTGCGGCCCTGATCGGCGCAACCTGCGCGCAGGCCGACACGCTGTCCGACCTGCGCGCCCGCACGCCGGAACAGGAAATCGTCTATTTCGTCCTGCCCGACCGGTTCGCCAACGGCGCGTCCGCAAATGACAGGGGCGGCCTGAAAGGCGGCCCGCTCCAGACCGGTTATGATCCGACATCCCGCGCCTTCTATCATGGCGGCGATCTCAAGGGGCTGACCGCGAAGCTCGACTATATCCAGGGCCTCGGCGCCACCGCCATCTGGCTCGCGCCCATCTTCAGGAACAAGCCGGTACAGGGCGCCAAGGGGCAGGAAAGCGCGGGCTATCACGGCTATTGGGTGACGGACTTCACCAGCGTCGATCCCCATTTCGGCACCGACGCCGACTTCAAGGCGCTGGTCGATGCTGCTCATGGACGTGGCATGAAAGTCTATATGGACATCATCGCCAACCATACGGCCGATGTGATCCAGTACAGGGAAAGTCCCACGCGTGCGGCGCCCTATCGCAGCAAGGCCGACTATCCCTGGTCCCGCCAGGGCGGCGCATCGGGCAAGCCGATCAACCCCGGTTTCGCCGGCGACCATGATGGCAACGCCGCCAACTGGGCGAAACTGACCGATCCGTCCTTCGCTTACACGCCGATCGTGCCCAAGGAAGAGCGGAAGGTCAAAGTCCCCGCCTGGCTCAACGATCCCATCTATTATCACAATCGTGGCGACACCGACTGGAAGGGCGAAAGTTCGCAATATGGCGATTTCGTCGGTCTGGACGACCTCGCCACCGAAAACCCGCGCGTGGTCGCGGGCTTTATCGACATCTACAGGGGCTGGATCGACCGTTTCGGCATCGACGGCTATCGCATCGATACCGCCCGCCATGTGAATGCCGAATTCTGGCGCGCCTTCATCCCCGCCATCCGTACCCATGCGGCGGCCAAGGGCATCCCCAATTTCCATATCTTCGGCGAAGTCGCGACCGGCGACTATGATCCGGCGTTGCTCGCCAGTTGGACCCGCAACGCCGCCTTCCCCGCCGTGCTGGACTTCGCCTTCATGCGCGCCGCCGTCGACGCCGCCAGCGGCAAGACCGGCACCGACATGCTCGCCCGCCTCGGCGAGGATGACGCCCTCTATGAAGGCGGCAAGGCGGCGGCGCTGCAACTGCCGACCTTCCTCGGCAATCATGATGCCGGCCGCTTCGCCTTCTTCCTGCGGCAGGCCAGACCCGGCATGAGCGCGGACGAGGAACTGGCGCGCACCCTATTGGGCCATGCGATGCTGCTGACGCTGCGCGGCGTGCCGACGCTCTATTATGGCGACGAACAGGGCTTTGCCGGCACCGGCAACGACCAGCAGGCGCGGCAGGACATGTTCGCGTCCCAGGTGGCCGAATATAATGCGGACCACCTTGTCGGCACGCAGGCGACCACCGCGACCGACAGTTTCAACCCCGACCACCCGCTCTACCGCGCGATCGCGACGCTGGCGAAAATCCGCCGCGACACGCCCGCTTTGTCGCGCGGCGCGACGATCCTGCGCGCCAGTTCGGACAAGCCCGGCCTGTTCGCCGTCTCCCGCATCGATCCCGATACGGGCCGCGAGGTGGTGGTCGCCTTCAATACATCGGCCGCTCCGCTGTCGGGCAATATCGCGGTCGATCCAGCCAGCGGCAGCTTCACGTCGCTGGCCGGCGCCTGCCCGGCCGCCGCACAGGCGCCGGGCAGCCTTGCCCTCTCCCTCCCCGCCTTCGGCTATGCCGTCTGCGCCGCAAAACCCTGATGGAACGAGCGATGACCCCTGAACCGACTGCCGCCACGACCCCGGCCGACCTCCCTTGGTGGAAGGGCGCGGTGATCTACCAGATCTATCCGCGCAGCTTTCAGGACAGCAATGGCGATGGCATCGGCGACCTGAACGGCATCACGCAGCGGCTGGACCATGTCGCGAAGCTGGGCGCCGACGCCATTTGGATATCGCCCTTCTTCACCTCCCCGATGCGCGACTTCGGTTATGACATCGCCGATTATTGCGATGTCGATCCGATCTTCGGCACGCTCGCCGATTTCGACGCATTGGTCGCCCGCGCGCATAAATTGGGCCTCAAGGTCACGATCGATCAGGTCTATGCCCACGCGTCCGACCTGCACGACTGGTTCGCACAGAGCCGCGCCAGCCGCACCGGCGACAAGGCCGACTGGTTCGTCTGGGTCGATCCGAAGGAAGACGGCACGCCGCCCAACAACTGGCAGTCGGTCTTCGGCGGCCCCGCCTGGACGTGGGACGGGCGGCGTGGTCAATATTATATGCATCAGTTTCTGAACAGCCAGCCGCAGCTCAACCTGCATAATCCCAGGGTGCAGGATGCGCTGCTCGACGCCATGCGCTTCTGGCTGGATCGCGGCGTCGACGGCTTCCGCCTCGACGCGCTCAACCATTCGATGCACGATCCGCTGCTGCGCGACAATCCGCCCGCGCCCGACACCGGCAAGCCACGGACCCGCTCCTTCGACTATCAGATCAAGAAGTATAGCCAGTCGCACCCCGGCGTGGTCGACTTCATCAAGCGTATCCGCACGCTGTGCGACGAATATGGTGCGATCTTCACCGTCGCCGAAGTCGGCGGCGACCTCTCCGAAAAGGAGATGAAAGCCTATACGGCGGGCGAAAGCCACCTCAACAGCGCCTATGGCTTCAACTTCCTTTATGCCGACAGGCTGACGCCCGCGCTGGTCGCCGAAACGGTCGAGCGCTGGCCCGACGAGCCGGGCCTTGGCTGGCCGAGCTGGGCGTTCGAAAATCACGACGCTCCGCGCGCGGTGTCGCGTTGGTGCGCGCCCGACGATCGCCCCGCCTTCGGCCGGCTGAAAGCGATGCTGCTGGTCGCGTTGCGCGGCAACGCCATCCTCTATCAGGGCGAGGAACTGGGCATCACTCAGGTCGATATCCCCTTCGAGCGCCTGCAAGACCCCGAAGCCATCGCCAACTGGCCGCTGACGCTGTCGCGCGACGGCGCACGCACGCCCCTGCCCTGGACGGCGGACGCGGCGCAGGCGGGCTTCAGCGACGCCGAACCCTGGCTACCG
The DNA here is from genome assembly GCF_035511395.1 of Sphingobium sp. Classification (GTDB taxonomy): domain Bacteria; phylum Pseudomonadota; class Alphaproteobacteria; order Sphingomonadales; family Sphingomonadaceae; genus Sphingobium. The sequence continues at coordinate 20,938 of NZ_DATKFP010000290.1, read as the reverse complement.
GTCGGGGACGAAAATGTCGCCCGCGCCGTCGATGCGCAGGAAGGCGACGCCACTTCGCTCCTCAACCACACCCGTGCCATGCTGGCATTGCGCAAGGCGCATCCCGCGCTGCGCCATGGCAGTCTGGAGATACTGGTCGCCGACGACCAGCGCCTGCTCTTCCGTCGTCGGGCCGACGGCCAGTCGCTCCTCTGCCTGTTCAACCTGTCAGGCGAACCGGCCACATGGCCCGAAGCCATCGCCCCGACCAACAAGCTGCTCGCCGCCGTCAACGGCGCTGCGCCGGGCATATTGCCGCCTTTCGGCGCGCTGATGATCGAAGAATAAGGAGAAGCCCCTATGCTGAACCCCTCGCTGCGCGCCTGCGCGCTGACCCTGCCGTTCGCCCTCATGACACCGGCTTTGACACCGGCCCTCGCGCAGGAGGCCCGCCCTTCCGTCACGGCCGCCTCGCCCGATGGCTCGATCGTCCTCACCGTCTCGACCGACAATGACAGCCGCCCGACATGGTCGCTCTCGCGCAAGGGCAAGCTGCTGATCGCGCCCTCCAAGCTGGGCTTCATCCTGACCGATGGCCTCAACATGGTGCGCGGTTTTTCGATCGCCGGGTCGGACAAGGGCCAGGGCAATGATCGCTGGGAACAGCCCTGGGGCGAGCGCCGCTTCGTCACCGACCGCTATAATGAGGTGACGGTGCGCTTCCGCCAGTCGGATGTGCAGGGCGCGCGGCTGATGAACGTGCATTTCCGCCTGTTCGACGACGGGTTCGGCTTCCGCTACGAACTGCCGGAGCAGCCCAATCTCAAGACGATGAAGATCGCCGATGAAACCACCGAATTCGACATCGCGCCCAAGGGCACGGCCTGGTGGATTCCGGGTGGCGAATGGAACCGCTATGAGCAGGTCTATCAGAAGACGCCGATCGACGCCGTCTCGACCGCTCATACACCCATCACCATGCGGCTGGACGACGGCACGCATCTCAGCTTCCACGAAGCCGCTCTGGTCGATTATTCGGCCTATTGGCTGAAGCGCGCCTCCGGCCAGACCTTCCGCACCACCCTCTCCCCCTCGTCGCAGGGCGCGCGGGTGATCCGCGACCTGCCGTTCAACACGCCCTGGCGAACCATCCGCATCGCCGACAGTGCGGCGGGGCTGGTCGAGAATGATCTGGAACTCAACCTCAACGAACCCAACAAGCTGGGCGACGTCAGCTGGTTCCGGCCCGCCAAATATATCGGCATCTGGTGGGGCATGATCCGGGGCGACTGGACCTGGGCCGAAGGACCGAAACATGGCGCCACCACCACCCGCACGAAGCAATATATCGACTTCGCCGCCAAACATGGCTTCCGCGGCGTGCTGGTCGAAGGCTGGGACAAGGGCTGGAATGGCGACTGGTTCGGCCATGGCGACGCATTCAGCTACACGCAATCGACACCCGACTTCGACCTGCCGGGCCTCGCCGCCTATGCGAAGAAAAAGGGCGTCCATCTGATCGGCCATCATGAAACCGGCGGCAATATCGCCAATTATGAGGCGCAACTGGACGATGCGATGAAGCTGTATGGCGGCCTTGGCGTCGATGTGGTCAAGACCGGCTATGTCGCCGACGCAGGCGGGATCATCGCGCCCGGTGACACGCCGGGAACCGCGCGCATGGAATATCATGACGGCCAGCGCATGGCCCAGCATCATCTGCGCGTCGTGGAGACGGCGGCGAAATATCATGTCGCGGTCAATGCGCATGAACCGATCAAGGATACCGGCCTGCGCCGCACCTATCCAAACTGGGTCGGGCGTGAAGGCGCGCGTGGCATGGAATATAACGCCTGGGGCCAGTTCGCGAACGGGCCGGACCATGAACCGACGCTCATCTACACCCGCATGCTGTCCGGGCCGATGGACTTCACGCCGGGCGTGCTGAGCCTGGAGGGGGCGGAACACGCCCCGCTCGCCTCGACGCTGGCCAAGCAGCTCGGCCTCTATCTCGCGCTCTATTCGCCGATCCAGATGGCGGCGGACTTTGTCGAGACCCTCGCCAAATATCCGAAGGTACTGGACTTCATTTCCAAGGTGCCGGCCGACTGGAGCGAAAGTCATCTGATCGCGGGCGAGGTCGGCGACTATGCCATCTTCGCGCGAAAGGACCGCAACAGCGAGAACTGGTATGTCGGCGGCGTCAACGACGCGACCGCGCGGACGGTAACGCTCGATTTCGACTATCTCGAACCGGGCAAGAGCTACACCGCCACCATCTACAAGGATGGCGAAGGAGCGACCTATCTGACCGATGCCCGTCACAAGATCGCCTATGAAACGCGCACCTTCCGCAAGGGCGACCGCTACGACCTGTGGCTGGCTCCGGGCGGCGGCGCTGCGATACGACTGGTCGCTTCGGGCAAGTAACTTACAAGAACCCCGGCCTTTGAGGCCGGTCTCCCCCGCCGCCGGGCCGGACTGCACGCCGGTCCGGCGGCGCTCCTCTAAGGCGCGCCAAACCAGACGCCTGTCCTACAGACCCGCCTTTGCGCTATGATCCATGGCCGGAAAGACAATATCGAAATATAATTTCTGAGATTTGACATGAAATATCAAAATCTGCGGGAAATGTGCGAAGTTAAGGGGAGAGCGCGACGCAAGGCGTGGGTTGCACCTCGCATCGATCTGCCGATCTGCCGATCTGCCGCCGGGCAGACACGCAAGAAAATGGCGCAATGACTCCATAAAAGGAATAATATGTTTCACAGGCCGGTCCCAGCCTGTAGAGGGGCCGCATTATTGCCTGAAGGATCCGAGTCATGCCTGCCTATCGTTCCCGTACCACCACCCACGGCCGCAACATGGCCGGCGCGCGCGGCTTGTGGCGCGCGACGGGGATGAAGGACGAGGATTTCGGCAAGCCCATCATCGCCATCGCCAACAGCTTCACCCAGTTCGTGCCCGGCCATGTCCACCTCAAGGATCTGGGTCAGCTCGTCGCGCGCGAAATCGAGGCAGCGGGCGGCGTCGCCAAGGAATTCAACACCATCGCGGTCGATGACGGCATCGCCATGGGCCATGGCGGCATGCTCTATTCGCTGCCCAGCCGCGACCTGATCGCCGATAGCGTCGAATATATGGTCAACGCCCATTGCGCCGACGCGATCGTCTGCATCTCCAACTGCGACAAGATCACGCCCGGCATGCTGATGGCCGCCATGCGGCTCAACATCCCTGTCGTCTTCGTTTCCGGCGGGCCGATGGAAGCGGGCAAGACCGTGGTGCGCGGCAAGAAGGTCGCGCTCGACCTGGTCGATGCGATGGTGGTCGCCGCCGACGAAAGCTACACCGACGAGGAAGTCCAGACGATCGAGCGCTCCGCCTGCCCGACCTGCGGCAGCTGTTCGGGCATGTTCACCGCCAATTCGATGAACTGCCTGACCGAGGCGCTGGGCCTGTCCCTGCCCGGCAACGGATCGACGCTCGCCACCCATGCCGACCGCGAACGCCTGTTCCGCGAAGCCGGCCATCTGATCGTCGACATCACCAAGCGCTATTATGAGCAGGATGACGACAGCGTCCTGCCGCGCAGCATCGCCAATTTCGCCGCGTTCGAAAACGCGATGAGCCTGGACATCGCCATGGGCGGTTCGTCCAACACGGTGCTGCACCTGCTGGCCGCTGCTTTCGAGGGCGGGATCGATTTCACCATGGCGGACATCGACCGCCTGTCGCGCCGCGTCCCTTGCCTCTGCAAGGTCGCACCCGCCAAGAACGACGTCCATATGGAGGATGTCCACCGCGCCGGCGGCATCATGGCCATCCTGGGCGAACTGGAGCGCGCCGGCCTGATCGACGCGTCGCTGCCGACCGTCCACAGCCGCACCATGGCCGACGCGCTGGCCCGCTGGGATATCGGCCGCACCAACAGCGAGGAAGTCCGCAACTTCTACCGCGCGGCGCCGGGCGGCGTGCCGACGCAGGTCGCCTTCAGCCAGTCGGAACGCTGGGAAGAACTGGACACCGATCGCGAAAAGGGCGTGATCCGCTCGGCCGAACATGCCTTCTCCAAGGATGGCGGTCTGGCCGTTCTGTTCGGCAATCTCGCCCCCGAAGGCTGCATCGTGAAGACCGCCGGCGTGGACGAGAGCATCCTCGTCTTCCACGGCACCGCGCGTGTCTATGAAAGCCAGGACGCCGCGGTCGCGGGCATCCTGGGCAATGAGGTGAAGGCGAACGACGTCGTCATCATCCGCTATGAAGGGCCGAAGGGTGGCCCCGGCATGCAGGAAATGCTCTACCCGACCAGCTATCTGAAGTCGAAGGGTCTGGGCAAAGCCTGTGCGCTCATCACCGACGGGCGCTTTTCCGGCGGCACGTCGGGCCTGTCGATCGGCCATGTCTCGCCCGAGGCGGCCGAAGGCGGTCTGATCGCGCTGGTCGAGACGGGCGATCCGATCGTCATCGACATTCCGGCCCGCGTCATCAAGGTCGACCTGGACGACGCCATTCTCGCCGAACGTCGCGCGGAGATGGAAGCGCGCGGCGCCAAGGCGTGGAAACCGTTCGGCCGCAAGCGGGAAGTCTCCCCGGCCCTGCGCGCCTATGCCGCGATGACCACCAACGCCGCCAAGGGCGCGGTGCGCGACGTCAGCCAGATCGAGCGCTAAGGGATGGGGCTGCGCGGCGTCCACCATATCGCCATCATCGGCTCGGACTATTCGCGCTCGCGCCATTTCTACTCCGAAATCCTGGGCCTTCCTATCCTGCACGAAGTGTATCGGGAGGCTCGGGACAGCTGGAAATGCGATCTCGACGCCGGCAATGCGCAGATCGAGCTTTTCTCCTTCCCAACGCCGCCGGCCCGCCCTTCGCGACCCGAAGCCTGCGGTCTGCGGCACCTGTCCTTCATGGTCGCCGACCTGGATGCCGAGGTCGCGCGACTGACGGATCATGGCGTGGAATGCGAGCCGATCCGGGTGGACGAATATACCGGTCAGCGTTTCACCTTCTTCGCCGATCCCGATGGCCTGCCGCTGGAATTGTACGAAGACGGCTGAGACGCGGCCCTGGCGCAACCGGCGGGAACGCAGCAGATTATGCTGCGTCGGTTCCCGATTAAGTGCCGGGACGATAACTCTCCCCACAATATCGGGCTTTCGCTCTGCGGCATGCGGCTAGGCTGATCTTATGACCACAACAGCGAGCCCCCCTGATGACGCTGCATAGCAACCGGTCCCTGCTGGACATCGACCGCGACCACCTGATCCACCCCGTCACCTCCTTCCGCGGCCATGAGGCGCATGGCGCGCTGCTGCTGGAAAGCGGCAAGGGGATGTGGCTGAAGGACATGGACGGCAAGGATCTGCTCGACGCCTTTGCCGGCCTGTGGTGCGTCAATGTCGGCTACGGACAGGACAGCATCGTGGAAGCGGCAGCGGAGCAGATGCGCCGCCTGCCTTATGCGACGGGCTATTTCCATTTCGGCAGCGAGCCGGCGGTCAAGCTGGCGCAACGTCTGGTCGACCTCAGCCCCGAAGGGCTGGACCATGTCTACTTCACGCTGGGCGGGTCCGATGCAGTGGATAGCGCGATCCGCTACATCACCCATTACTATAACGCGATTGGCAAGCTGGAGAAGAAGCAGTGCATCGCGCTGGAGCGCGGCTATCATGGATCGAGCAGCACTGGCGCCGGCCTGACGGCGCTCGCCAATTTCCATCGCGGTTTCGACCTGCCGCTGCGCTGGCAACATCATATCGCGTCGCCCTATCCCTATCGCAGCGATCTGGAAGGCGATGACGCCGCGATCATCGCCCGGTCGGTGCAGGAGCTGAAGGATAAGGTCGCGCAGCTGGGCGCGGACAATGTCGCTGCCTTCTTCTGCGAGCCGATCCAGGGTTCGGGCGGCGTCATCGTGCCGCCGGTCGGCTGGCTGAAAGCGATGCGCGACGCCTGCACTGCGCTGGACATATTGTTCGTGACCGATGAAGTCATCACCGCATTCGGCCGCACCGGCCCGATGTTCGCCTGCGATGCAGAAGGCGTGTCCCCCGACCTGATGACCGTCGCCAAGGGACTGACCGCCGGTTATGTGCCGATGGGCGCGGTCCTGATGTCGGACAAGGTTTATCAGGGCATCGCCAATGGTGCCTCGGCCGATGTCGTGATCGGCCATGGCGCGACCTATTCCGGGCATCCGGTCAGCGCCGCGGTGGGCCTGGAGGTGCTGCGTCTCTATACCGAAGGCGGCATATTGGCGAACGGGCAGAAGGTCGCCGCGCGCTTCGACGCGGGCATGGCGGGCATCGCCGATCACCCGATGGTGGGCGACACGCGCGGACGCGGACTGCTCGGCGCGATCGAGCTGGTCGCGGACAAGGGCAGCAAGGCGCGCTTCGATCCCGGCCTGAAACTGGCCGACCGGCTGTTCGCCAGGGGGTATGAGAATGGCGTGATCTTCCGCGCCTTCGCCGACAATATCATCGGGCTTGCCCCGGCGCTCTGCGCGTCCGATGAAGAGATGGACATGATCTTCGCCCGCATCCGCAAAACGCTCGACGATCTGCTCGAAGAAGCGGATATTCGCGCGGCGGTGAGATAGAAGAAGGGGGAGCAGGGATATGTTGGGCGGACCCAGACTGGACAGGATCGACCTCAAGATCCTCACGCAGCTTCAGCAATCCGGCCGCATCACCAATGTCGAGCTGGCCGACGCGGTGGGCCTGTCCCCCAGTCCCTGCCTGACCCGCGTGAAGCGGCTGGAGAAGGCGGGCTACATCACCGGCTATGGCGCGCATATCAACCTGCACAAGCTGGGCGAATATCTAACCGTCTTTACCGAGGTGACGCTGACCGAGCATCGCGCCGGCGACTTTTCGCGGTTCGAGACGCGCATCCGCAAGCTGGACGAGATCGTCGAATGCCATCTGGTCAGCGGCGGTTACGACTATCTGCTGAAATTCGTGACGCGCGGCGTGGCGCATTATCAGTCGATCATCGAGGGGATGCTGGAGAGCGACTACGGCATCGAGAAATATTTCAGCTATGTCGTGATCAAGTCACCCTTCATCAAGCACCATTACCCGATCCAGCATCTGTTCGGCGAGCAGAGATAGGGTGTTTTGTTGAGAACTGCACCGGCCCGCACCCCCACCCGGCCACCCACGGCGATATCCTGATGGGCGGCCGGCTGGGTGTGCCCGGTGCGGCAAAATGTGCGTTTCAGCACATTTTCAGATAAGGCTGTACCATGATCGACATTGCCGACCTGATCGAACCGCTCGTTGCCTTCCGCCGCGACATTCATGCGCATCCCGAACTTGGCTTCTGCGAGCATCGCACCGCCGGCCGGATCGCCGAACAGCTGCGCACGCTGGGGCTGGAGGTGCATGAGGGGATCGGCAAGACCGGCGTGGTCGGCGTGCTGCGCAACGGCACGTCATCGCGCAGCATCGGCCTTCGCGCCGACATGGACGCACTGCCGATCCATGAGCAGACCAACCTGCCCTATGCCAGCACGACGCCGGGCACATTCCATGGCTGCGGCCATGACGGGCATGTCGCCATGCTGCTGGGCGCGGCGCAGCATCTGGCGCGGAGCCGCACTTTCGACGGGACGGTCAATTTCTTCTTCCAGCCCGCCGAGGAGGGGCAGGGCGGCGCGCGCGAAATGGTGAACGAAGGGCTGTTCGAGCGCTTCCCCTGCGACCGGGTGTTCGGGTTGCACAACTGGCCCGACCTGCCCGCCGGCACGATCGCGACGCGGCCCGGCCCGATCATGGGCGCGGCCGACAAGTTCGAGATCCGGCTCGAAGGGCGCGGCGGCCATGCAGCGATCCCGCAGGATACGCCCGACGCCATTCTTGCCGCCGCCTCTCTGGTTCAGCAGCTGAACGCCATCGTGTCGCGCCGGATCGCGCCGACCGCGTCGGCGGTGCTGTCGATCACTCAGATCCATGGCGGCCATACGCATAATGTGATACCCGAAGCGGTGACGATTTCGGGGACGGTGCGCACCTTCGACGCCCATGTGCAGGATCGGATCGAGGAATCGATCCGGCAGGTCGCGACGGGGGTCGCTCTTGCGGGAGAATTGACCGCGAAGGTCGATTATCAGCGCTATTATCCCGCGACGATCAACGATGCGGAGGCCGCACAGGAGGCGCTGTCGGCGGCAGCAACGGTCGGCACCGCACAACTGGCACCCGACCCGGCCTTCACGTCAGAGGATTTCGCGTTCATGCTGCAAGCGTGCAAGGGCGCCTATATCTGGCTGGGGCAGGCCAAGCCCGAAGGGTCGACGCCGCTGCACAACCCGCATTACGACTTCAACGACGACGTGCTGGAACTGGGCGTCCGGCTGCATGTCGCTCTGGTGGAGCAGCATCTGGGCAAATAGGTGTCCTGGCGCTGAACCATCGGACATATCCCCCTGCGCACTGGCCGGGCCGGTGCGGCCATATCATGCTTCCTGAAGCCCGGCGCCTGCGCGCGTCCTGATTTCGGTGGCGATGAGTCATGAACATCCTTGGCACGAACAATAATGACACGCTCTATGGATCGACGCTTGCGGATCTGATCCGGGGCTATGCCGGCAACGATACACTGTCCGGCGGCGCGGGCGATGATCAGATATTGGGCGAGGATGGCGACGACAAACTATATGGCCAGGCCGGTGACGATTTCCTGAAAGGCGCGGCGGGCGCTGACCTGCTCGACGGCGGCGACGGCAATGACGGGCTGGATGGCGGCCCCGGCAACGATGTGCTGCGCGGCGGATCGGGGAACGACACGCTGGAGGCCAAGGACGGCAACGACACGCTCGACGGCGGTTGGGGCCATGACATGATGCTGGGCGGCACCGGCGACGACATCATCTATGGCGGCGCAGGACGGGACTATATCGATGCCGGGCCAGGCAATGACCGCATCTATGCCGGCGACGATGATGACGGCTTCATCAACGAGATCAACCCGGCGACCGGCCTGCTGACGACCGAAGCGGTGTCGGGCGGCGATGGCAACGACATCATCTATGGCGAGGGTGGCGACGACGCGCTGAAGGGTGAAGCGGGCGACGATCGTATGGACGGCGGGGACGGCAATGACCGTGTCGATGGCGGCGACGGCGACAATTACCTCGTCGGGGGGGCGGGCGACGACATTATTTCAGCAGAGTGGGGCGACGACCAGATGCTGGGCGGCGCAGGCGACGACCTGATCGAAGGCGGCGACGGCAACGACCTGATCGATGGCGGCGCCGATGACGACAGGCTGATCGGCGAAGGCGGCCAGGACATATTGCTGGGCGGCGGCGGTCAGGATCGCCTGCTGGGCGGGGATGGCAACGACCAGATTTATGGCGGCGAAGGCAACGACCAGTTGCTGGGCGACGCGGGCGACGATGTGCTGTTCGGGGAACAGGGTGCCGATCGCCTTTGGGGCGGTCTGGGCGCCGACCGGTTCGTGTTCAAGGGCGCAGGCGCGCTCGACGGCGGCGACCGGATCGACGATTTTCAGGACGGGGTCGACCGCATCGTGCTGGAAAAGCTGGGTGTGACCCAGTTCAGCAGTTCGGGCCTGGCCGGCACGGTATTCGCGCAGGACCAGCCCGATGGCGATGTCGCGCTATGGGTGACGACCAGCAGCGGCGCACACTTCGGCATCGAGATCGGCAATCCATCGGCGACGCTGACGGCAGCGAATTTCTCCGCCGCCGATTTCCTGTTCATCTGATCACGATCAGAACCAGAAGCGGATACCCATGACGAGGCTGGTGGTCGATGCCCCATCCCCCTCCGCGCGGGCATAGCGGGCGGTGTCGCCGAAGCTGCGTTCCCAGTTTACGCCGATATAGGGCGCGAACTCGCGGGCGAACTCGTAGCGCAGGCGCAGGCCAAGCTCGATATTCGACAGGCCCGATCCGATGCCCAGTTCCGGCACGTCCTGCGCAGCAATATTCACTTCGGCGGCGGGTTGCAGGATCAGCCGCTGGGTGATGCGCTGGTCATAGCTGCCCTCGACGCGCAGATGGGCGTCGCCCTTGTCGGAGAGGAAGGCCTGCGTTTCCAGCTCGAACCAGTAGGGGGCGAGGCCTTCGATGCCGACCGTCGCATAGGTGCGCTGGGGCTGGGGACGGAAATCCTGACGGACGCCCGCGACGACATTCCACCAGGGGTCGATGGCGCGGCTGTAAAGCATCTGAAGCTCGGCGCTTTCGAGGCGGCCGCCAACCTCGCCCTCCCCTTCCGACTTGATGGCGAGGCGGTTGATATCGCCGCCGATCCAGCCTTCGCCCTCCCAATGATAGCCGTCGCCCCCCTTTTGCGCGCGATACTCGGCACGGTCGATCATCAATTGGGAGAAGGTCATGCCGCCACTTTCCTGTCGCATCGCGGCGCGGGAGCGGGCCATGACATCGGGGGCGTAAAAGGCTTCGGCGGCATGGTCGGTCGGGACCGGCGGGGCGACGCCCTGCGGGATAGCTGCATCGGTTGCGGGCGCGCCGTGACCGGCATGGGGGTTGGCGGGCTGATCCTGCGCGCCCTCTTCCTCCACTTGCGGCATCTGGTGGACTCTATGGTCCATCGTCTGCGCGAGGGACGGCGTTGCGATCCCCGCGAGCAGCAGCGTGGCAGCGGCCAGGCGGATCATGCCGCACCTCCTTCATGACGGACCGTAACGACGCGCATCATCCCGGCGTGCATGTGCATCAGCATATGGCAATGGAAGGCCCAGTCGCCGATCGCGTCGGCGGTAAGATCAAAGCTGATCCTGCCGCCGGGCAGGACGTTCACCGTATGCTTGCGCGGATTATGGGTCGCATCCTCGCCGGTGACGAGCTGGAAGAAATGACCGTGGATATGGATGGGGTGCGGCATCATCGTGTCGTTGATGAGGTTCACCCGCACCCGCTCCATATGGCGGAAGGGGATGGGATCGGCGCCGTCCGACAGCTTCACCCCGTCGAAGGACCACATATAGCGTTCCATGTTTGCGGTGAGGTGGATGTCGAGGGTGCGGGTCGGCGTGCGAACATCCTCGTTCGGTTCGAGTGCGCGCAGGTCGGCATAGGTGAGGACGCGATGGTCGACCTCCTCCAGACCCGTTGGCCGGTCGGCGGTGCGATCGGCGGGCATGGAGGAAAGGGTCGCGACCCCAGGCCCCATCGGCACATTCGGCGCGACCGAGGGGTCGAGCATCTTCATGCTGTGGCCGGACATGCTGTCATTGGCAGGCTGGCTGAGGTCGATCACGCCGCCCTGCCCCATATCCATGCCCGACATGTCCATGCCCATGTCCTTCATGGTGAGGAGCGGGCGCTGACGCAGGTCGGGAATGGGCGCGACCATGCCGATCTGCGGCGCGAGCGTGGCGCGAACTTGCCCGGAGCGGTCGATGGCTTCGGCGATCAGGCCGTAGGGCTTCGCTTCGGTCGGCTGGACGATCACGTCATAGGTTTCGGCGATGCCGATCTGAAATTCGTCCGTCTCCACCGGCTGGACATGCTGGCCATCACACTGGACCACGGTCATCGGCAGACCGGGCAGGCGGACGTTGAAATTGGTCATGGCCGATGCGTTGACGATGCGCAGCCGCACCCGCTCGCCGGGCGCAAAGAGGCCGGTCCAGTTTTCCGGAGTGCCATGGCCGTTGACGAGGAAGCTGTAGGTGGAACCGGTCACGTCCGAGATATCGGTCGGATCCATCCGCATGGCGCCCCAGTCCATTCGATCCCTGAGCTTCTGGTCCTTGCCCTGGAGCAGGCCAGCGAGCGTTTGGCGCTGGAAATTATGGTAGCCGCCCATCTGCTTGAGGCGTTTCAGCAGGATATGCGGGTGGACCGGCGACCAGTCGGCCAGTACGATCACATGTTCGCGGTCGGACTGGACCGGATCGGGACCGGCGGGGTCGATGACGATCGGCCCATAATGGCCCATCGCCTCCTGCATGCCCGAATGGCTGTGATACCAGTAGGTGCCGGACTGACGGACCGAAAATTCATAGGTGAAGGTTTCGCCCGGCCGGATGCCGGGGAAGCTGACGCCCGGCACGCCGTCCATCTGGAAGGGGACGATCAGGCCGTGCCAGTGGATCGACGTATCCTCTTTCAGACTGTTTGTGACGGCGAGGCGGACATTCTGCCCTTCCTTCAGCCGAATGAGCGGCGCGGGAACGGTGCCGTTGATAGTAATGGCATGGGCCGACCGGCCGCCGGTTCCGAAATGACTTTCGCCCACGGTCAGCGCGATCGTGTCGCCGGACAGGACGCCGGGCGCCGGGCGCAGACCGGCGGTGCCGCTGCGCGCCCAGGCGGGGAAGGCGCCGGCCAGCGTCAGCGCGGCGGCGCTCTTGAACAGGGTGCGGCGATCGAGGGACAATTGGCTCATGCCCCTTCATACGCAGGCGGGACTCTAATCCCTCAAAATTTCCGTGAGTTTCGCGCGGGCGCGATAGAGGCGGGTTTCGACTGCCTTTTCGGTGACGCTCAAGACCTGAGCAGCGTCGGCCTGGCTCATCTGTTCGATCGTGCGGAGCAGCAGCACATCCTTGAGGGTCGCGGGCAGCGACGCAATGGCGGCGCTGATGCGGGCAAGTTCGCGCTGCGAATGGAGCGCCTCCTCCGGAGTGGCGCCATGGTCAGCGATATCGAGCGCTTCGTCCATCGGTTTGGCGAAGGCGAAGAAGCGGCGGACGGTGCGGCGGCGCGCCCAGTCGCGGCATTTGTTGAGCGCAATGCGTGCGATCCAGACGCGAAAGGGCCGCGTGCCGTCATAGCGGGCGAGTGCGGCAAAGGCGGCGACGAACGTTTCCTGCGTGATATCGAGCGCCTCGTCGCCGTCGCCGACATGACCGCGCACGATCCGGTAGACGGCGTCGCGATGCCGCTGCATCAGCGCGCCATAGGCCGATTGCTGCCCCGCCAGTGCGCGGGCGGCGAGCGCGCGATCTTCGGGGTCCGCTTCGCTCACCGGGCGGGCTGGGTCAGCGCCTTGACGATGGCGGCGTCGAACTGCGCCGCCTGATCGGGACGGAGCACGGCGCGCATCGCGAAGATATGCTGGAGCGTTTCCTTCTGAAGCTGGCCCATCACATGGTGCGACCGGTCGATCGCCTCCCCGACCTTGGGACCATAGCCATGTTCGGCGGCGATAGCGTCGGCCAGTCGCTGGTTGTCGGCGCGCATTTCCGCCTCCAGCGCTTCGCGCCGGGTGGCGAAAGCGGCCTCCAGTTCATGGATGCGCTTTTCCTGCGCGGCGTCGAGTGTGAGGCGCTGGTGCAGCAGCGCATGGACCTCGCTTTCGACGCGCGGTTCGGGGGCGAGCCAGAGGCGCGCGATGAACACCGCCGCCAGCGACGCGGCAAAGGCGACAAGCGCGACGAGAATATAGCGGCGGGCGGTCATTGACCCCTCATTGGCCGAGCAGGCGTGAGGGCGCATAGTCCGACATGCCGATCGGCAGCGGCGACGCCTGCGCGGGCGCAGCGGGGACAATACTGCCAGCCCAGCCGATGCCGATCGCCAGCACGCCCGCCAGCATCAGGCTGCGCCGCGCCGTCACCTGTTCGCGCTTTCTGCCCACGCCGCGCATCACCGCATCGTCCATCGCTTCGAGCCGCGCGTCGGTGGGCATCGCCCGCACCGCGCCCAGCATTCGGTCCAGATCGGTCATCGCTTCATTCTCCATCCTCATGACCGCATACGCGCGCAACACGCCCATCCCTTGGGCTGGGGCCGAAAAATTATGCGCATGGGGCGAGGGGTCCGGCAAGTCCATGCGTAATTGCCCTGAACATCATGCTGGAGACATTGCCATGACCCGTAAGTTCCTGATCGCCGCCGCTGCTCTGGCGCTTGCCCTGCCCAGCGTCGCGAGCGCGCATACCAAGCTGCTGTCGTCCAGCCCGGCCGCCAACGCGACCGTCGCCAAGCCGACCAAGCTGACGCTGACCTTTTCCGAAACCTTTCTGGCGCCGATGAGCGGTGTGGAGCTGACCATGACCGGGATGCCGGGCATGGCCAATCATGAGCCGATGCCGATCAAGGGCTTCAAGACCGCGGTCGAGGGCAAGACCATGACGCTGACCCTGCCCCGCGCCCTGCCCGCCGGTACCTATGAACTGAAATGGCATGTGGTCGGCGCCGACCAGCACAAGATGGAAGGCGGCTACAGCTTTACGGTCAAGTAAGCCGCGATGACCGAGGGGGCGCTGATCGGCGCGCGCTTTGCGCTGATGATCGACCTTGCCATGCTCATGGGCCTGCCCTTGTTCTGGTGGGTCATGGGTATGGCGGGGCGGAAATCCCTGCTGGCGCTGTTGGCGGCCGGGGGCCTGGCACTGTCGGTGCTGTGGTTGCTGGCAAGTGCAGCGGCGATGACCGGCACGCCGATCACGTCCCCCGATTGGGCAAGCGCCCGGATATTGTTGACGATGACGCCGGTCGGGCCTGTTTTGGTAGCGCGGGGTGCGGCCCTGCTGGTCGCGCTTGCCGCGCTGGTGATGCCGGGTGGGATACGATGGACGCTACTGCCTGCGGCAATCGCGACCGGGACTTTAGCGTGGACCGGCCATGCCGGCGCAACCGAAGAAATGACCGGATCGCTGCACCGGGCCGCCGATGTCGCCCATATCTGGGCGGCAGCGGGATGGATTGGGGCGCTGGCAGTGCTGCTCTGCGCGGTGACGCGGTTGCGAGCGGGGGATGATGCGCGGCCGGTTGCTATGATGCTGGCACGCTTTTCGCTCATGGGGTCTTTGGTCGTGGCGACGCTGGTCGTCAGCGGCGCCGTCAATCTCGCGATGATCGTCGGGCTGGCGCAGGTGCCGGCCCTGCTTGACAGCCTCTATGGCTGGCTGCTGGCGGCGAAGCTGGCGCTGTTCGGGCTGATGCTGGGACTGGCGGCCGCCAATCGCTGGTGGCTGACGCCGACTCTGGAAAGCGGCATGACGCCGCAGCGCGCGGTGGCGCATCTGCGGCTATCGCTGCTGGTGGAAAGCAGCGCCGCCGTCGCCATCATTGGGCTGGTGGCCTGGCTGGGAACGCTTGATCCGATGGCGTGATCCAACCGATCTGCTTGTCCCTGTCCCTGTCCCTGTCCCTGTCGACTTGAATGTGCCGAACAGGCGCATCATCTGGCGTGGCGAATTGCCAGGGAGCCAGAGGATGCCGACTATCGCCGACAAGCGCGCCACTTTTCGCGCGCTACATGAAACGGGTTTCTTCATCCTTCCCAACGCATGGGACGCGGGAAGCGCCATCCGGCTGACGAAGTCAGGGTTCAAGGCCATTGCTTCGACCAGCGCCGGTGCGGCCTGGGCAGCGGGAAAGGACGATGGCGAGCTTTCCCGCGACGATGTACTGGCGCATCTCAGGCTACTGGTCGACGCGACCGATCTGCCCGTGAATGCGGATTTCGAGAATGGATTTGCCGACGATCCGACCGCTCTGGCCACCAACGTCGCAATGGCGATCGACACCGGCATCGCCGGCCTTTCGATCGAGGATTGGTCGGGCAGCAAGCTCTATGAATTGGATCATGCCCGCGATCGGATCGCCGCGACGCGTGCGGCCATCGACGCGGTCGATCCCGCCGTCATGCTGATCGGGCGCAACGAGAATTTCCGGGTACCGGACATGTCGGTCGCGCAAAGCATCGCGCGCGCGGTGGCCTATGCCGAGGCTGGCGCGGATTGCCTGTTCGTCCCCTTCATCCTCGATCCCGGCGCCGTCGCTGAACTGGTTGCGGCCGTGGCGCCCAAACCGGTCAATGTCGTCATCCACGACTATGATGCGTCGATCCGCACCTTTGCCGCGCTCGGCGTCCGCCGGTGCAGCGTGGGCGCCAGTCTTGCGATGCGTGCCTGGACTGCCGTCGACGACGCAGTCCAGCTACTCAGGCAATTCGACTCCTGAGCCGGCCTCTCCGTCAGGCCGGGCGGTAGATACAATAGACCTTCTTCACATGGACGCGGCTGTCCCAGCTGCAACTGGCGCCTTGTTCGACCAGGAAGATGTCGCCTTTCGAGAAAGTGCCTTCGGTGCCGGCTTCGTCGACGAAGGTCACGCTCCCGTCGAGCAGATACATCATCTCAAAATGGCCATAGCGCATGGCCCGACGATGATAGGGCGTCGAATCCCAGGTGCCGGCCATAAACTCGCCATCGTTCGATTTCCAATCGCTGTTGTTGCGGCACTGGGGCGTCGGGCCGACCAGCAGTTCGGCTAGCGGCGCGCCCGAAGGCGTTAGCGGGGCGTTGGCATCGACGGCGATGATCGAGCCGTCGCCGGCCGGACCACCGGTGCGGCGCATGAAGAGGAGGCGGCTGTCCGCATCGGTGGTCCAGGTGAAGGCCGCGCCGCTACGCAGGACGACGCTGTCGCCTTCCACAAGCGTGAGATCGAGATCGCCCTGCGCGATGCGAACCGCGCC
Organism: Sphingobium sp.; assembly: GCF_035511395.1. Classification (GTDB taxonomy): domain Bacteria; phylum Pseudomonadota; class Alphaproteobacteria; order Sphingomonadales; family Sphingomonadaceae; genus Sphingobium. The sequence continues at coordinate 4,520 of NZ_DATKFP010000290.1, read as the reverse complement.
GGATTCGACGATGACGAACTCGTCGGCGGACATCGCTGCCACCATGCCTGCGCCCTGCGGCAGGGCGATGAGGCCGGCACTGATGGGACCGTCCGCCAGCGGCAGCAACGCGCGGGCGGTGGGGAAGGGATCGCCTTCGCCCTTCGTCACGGTCGCGTCCTTGGCCCAGGCGCGCAGGTCGATGAAACTGCGGGTCAGTATCTGGTTGGTCATGACGGCCTTTCCTGTCGGTCTGGCCGCAGGATAATCCGCCGCGCCCGGCACGATGCGCCGTTTGCGACGGAGCGGACCGTCAGACCTGCCGCAAGGCGCGGGCCGGACGAACGGAAAGCAGCGGGAGCGATCCGGCAAGGCCGATGCCGAGCGTCAGCAGCGCCCCGCCCGCCAACGTCGCCAGCACGATCGACCAGTCGGGCGCCCAGTGGAAGTCGAACACCTGCACGATCACGAACCAGGCGGCCGCGCTGCCAAGCGCCAGCGCGACGAGCGCGAGAATGGCGGCGAGCAGGCCATATTCGAGCGCCTGCCCGCCCAGCAGTTGCGTCCGCGTGGCGCCCAGCGTCTTGAGGATGACGCTGTCATAGCTGCGCGACTGGCGCGAGGCGGCGATCGCGCCGACCAGCACGGCAATGCCGGCGAGGATCGCGACCGAAGCCGCGACCAGTATCGCACGCGACATCTGGGTCAGGATGGTGCCGACCTGATCGATCACCTCCCCCACCGCGATCACCGATACGCCGGGGAAGGCTGCGAGGAGAGCGCGGGTCATGGCGCTGTCGTGGCGCGGGTCCATGGTGATGGTGGCGGCGACGCTGTGCGGCGCGGCCTCCAGCGTCGCGGGGGTGAAGACCAGCACATAGTTGAAACCCATCGTGTCCCAGTTGACCTTGCGCAGGGAAGCGATGCGCGCCTTTATCTCCCGACCCAGGATGGAAACGGTCAGCATGTCGCCGACGCCGATGTTGAGCGTGCTGGCTGCCTCGGCGTCGAGCGAGACGAGCGGCGGCCCCTTATAATCCTTCGGCCACCATCGGCCCGCGACCAGATCGCTGCCTTCGGGCAGCGCCGCGCTGTAGGTGACACCGCGTTCGCCGCGCAGGAACCAGGCCCCTTCGGGCAGTTGGGGCAAGTCAGCGACGCGCTGCGTGCCATAGGCGGTGATAGTGCCGCGCAGGACGGGTACGATGTTGAGCTGCGCCTCCGGTGCCTGGCGCTCGACGATCTGTCGGAAGCGCCCCTGTTCCGGTGCCGGAATGTCGAGCACGATCTGGGCGGGCGCCTTTTTCGGCACGACGTTACGGATTTCCGCGTTCAGGCTGGTTTCGATCCCTGCGAGCGTGACGAAGAGTGTCAGCGCAAGGCCCAATGCCACGATCAGCGCAGCGGTCGGCGCGCCGGGTCGGTGCAGATTAGCGAGCGCGAGGCGGAGCAGCGGACGGCGCGGCCGGGGCAGGCGGCGCGCGAGCCGGCTGACGAGAAGCCCTAGACCCAGAAGCAGCAGCAGGACGGCGGCGACCGCGCCCAACACGGCGGCGGAGAAAAGCGGCTCGCGCGCGGTACCGAGCGCCAGCGCGATCAGCAATGCCCCTGCCCCTGCCCCGCCCATGGCGGCAAGGCTCCGCCGGTCAAGGCCGCTCCGGCTTTCGATCGCGCCGCGGAAGATGGCGGCGGCGGGCTGGGTACGCGCTCTGGCAAGTGGCGGGAAGGTGAAGAGGAAGGCGATCAGCAGGCCATAGGCGGCGCTCGTCAGCAAAGGGATGGGATGGAGGCGGAAGCCGGGGCTGACCGGCAGTATGTCACCTGCCAGCGCCATCACCAGCGGAGGCAGGGCCGCGCCGACGATCAGGCCGGCCGCAATGCCCAGCAGCGCGACCGCACCGACCTGCATCCGGTAAACGAGGGCGATGTCGCTAGAGGTCGCGCCCAGCACCTTCAATGTCGCGATGCCGCCGCGCTTGCCAGCGAGGTAAGAGGCCACGCCATTGCTGACGCCGATGCCGGCGATCACCAGCGCGGCAAGGCCGATCAATGACAGGAATCGCCCCATCCGCTCGATGAAGCGATTGGCGCCGGGCGCGGCGCGATCCTTGTCCTTGAAGGTCCAGCCATCACGGGCGCGCGCCTTTTCCAGGTCATTGCGCACCATGGCCGCGTCGAAGCGGGGATAGAGGCGGACGCGATATTTGGCCGAATAAAGGCTGCCCGGCTGGATCAGGCCGGTGCGGCGTAGTCCGTCCATCGACACGATCGCGACCGGGCCGAGCGTGAAGCCCTCGCCCAGCCGGTCGGGTTCCTCGGCAATGATATCGCTGATGGTGAAGGTCGCGTCACCATAACGAAGCTGTTCGCCAGGTCGGACCTCCAGACGGTCGGCCAATGCCTCGCCGATCACGATATGGTCTGCATCCATCGGACGGTATGCGCCGTTGCGCAAGGCGAGCGTGCCATAGAGTGGATAGAGATCATCCACACCCTTGAGTTCCGTCAGCACGGCAGGCGGGGCGTCTCCCCTGCCCGGCCCGATCCGCTGCGCCATTGCCCGCATGCGGATCGTCTCGCTGAGCGTGCCGAGTTGCCGGAACAGTTCCTTGTTGCCCAGATCCGCCTCACGCTGGGTCATGCCGATTTCTATGTCGCCGCCCAGGATGACGCGGCCCCGGTCGCTCAGTTCCTGGGTGATGGCTGCAGTCAGGCTGCCGATCGCCGCCAGCGCGGCGACACCGAGGAACAGGCAGAGGAAGAGCAGACGCAGCCCGCGAAAGCCCAGATGCAGGTCGCGCCGGGCGATGCGCCAGCCCGCTCGCCAGCCAAGCCCGCTCACAGGGTGCGATCCGCGACGATCCGCCCATCGCGCATTTCGATGATGCGGCCGCAGCGTTCGGCCAACACCGGATCATGGGTGATGATGACGAGCGTCGCGCCCGCAGCATGTTGCCGGTCGAACAGCAGGTCCATGATCGCTGCCCCCGTTGCGGCATCGAGATTGCCGGTAGGCTCGTCAGCGAAGATAAGGGTCGGGCGCGGCGCGACCGCGCGGGCGATAGCGACACGCTGCTGCTCGCCGCCCGACAATTGGGCGGGATAATGGTCGAGCCGGTGGCCAAGGCCTACGGCGCGCAACTCTTCGGCCGCCATAGCGAAGGCGTCGGAATGACCGGCCAGTTCGAGCGGCACGGCTACATTTTCCAGCGCCGTCATGGTGGGAAGCAGGTGGAAGGATTGAAGCACGATGCCGATCCGGCCACGGCGCGCGCGGGCGAGGTCATCCTCCCCCAGCACGCCGAAATCGACGCCGCCCACATCGACGCTGCCGCCGCTGGCGCGTTCAAGGCCCGACAGCACCGCCATCAGCGAGCTTTTGCCTGATCCCGATGCGCCTAGGACGGCGACGCTCTCCCCGCGCAGGATGGACAGATCGACGCCCTTGAGGATCGCCACCGGCGCGTCGCGGGAACCAAGGGAAAGGGTGACATTCTGCGCGCAGATCGCAATAGTGGCGGGATCGATGGGCAAGTGCATGAAGAAGGAGCGCTCCTTGGCGGGCAGGTTGTTGCAATATGGGGCGTTGACGCTGTTTGTCCATCTGGCCGCCTGTTCGGATGGTGCGCCGCCCCCTCCCCCGCCCACCGACACCGCGCAGGTTGTGGAAGACGCCGAGCCGGCCGCCGACACGAAGCTGGTCGTGGCGTTCGGCGACAGCCTTTATGCCGGCTATAATCTGGACCAGGGCAAGGGGCTGGCGCCGGTGCTGGAAAAGGCGCTGAAGGCGCAGGGGGTGAAGGCGCGGGTCGTCAATGCCGGCGTGTCGGGCGACACGACGGCGGCGGGACTGGCGCGGCTTGGCTTCACGCTGGACGGCTTGGCTCGCCGACCCGACCTGATGCTGGTCGGCCTTGGCGGCAATGACATGTTGCGCGGCCTTTCTCCCAAGGAGACGCGCGCCAATCTGGACGCGATCCTGGCCGAGGCGAAGAAGCGCGGTATCCCCGTGCTGCTGACGGGCATGATGGCCTCGCCTAATATGGGGCCGGATTATGCGGCCGCGTTCGATCCCATCTATCCCGAACTGGCTAAGACCTATGGCGCGACGCTCTATCCCTTCATGCTCGACGGCGTGATCGGCAAGCGCGCGCTGCTGCTGCCCGACGGCGTCCATCCCAATGACGAGGGCGTCACCGTCATCGTCGGCAAACTGACGCCGCTGGTGGCGGGAGCGCTGAAGCCATGAGCATCCGGGTCGGCCTGATCGGCTACGGCATGGCCGGGCGTGTCTTTCATGCACCGCTGATCCGGGCAGTGCCGGCGCTGGAACTGACGGCGGTCGTCACCAGTCGCGCGGCGGAGGTGGCCGCGCTCGATCCGGCTATCGCCTGTGTGGCGGAAGTGGACGCATTGCTGGCGGATCCGGCGATCGATCTGATCGTGATCGCGACACCGAGTGCGACACATGCGGCGCTTGCCGACAGGGCATTGCGTGCGGGCAAGCATGTGGTGGTGGACAAGCCCTTTGCCCTGTCGCT
>NZ_DATKFP010000289.1:0-2127 GCF_035511395.1 Sphingobium sp. | reverse complement strand
CGCGTGGCGACTTGGGCCGAATCCGCCTCGTACAGGTCGAATATTCGCAGGGTTGGCTCAGCCAGGCAATCGACCGCGACGGCAACAAGCAGGCCGAATGGCGCACCGATCCCGCGCGCGCAGGACTGGGCGGATGCCTGGGCGATATCGGCACGCACGCTTTCCACCTGGCGGAACATGTATCGGGGTTGCGTATCGAGGAACTCTGCGCAGACCTTTCCATCCATGTCGAAGGCCGCCGACTGGACGATGACGTCAGCCTGTTGCTGCGCCTCACCGGCGGCGCGCGCGGGGTGCTGAAGGCGACACAGGTCGCGGCCGGCGATGAAAACGGCCTGAAACTGCGCATCCATGGCGAACATGGCGGGCTGGAATGGTCGCAGATGGAGCCGAATACGCTCACGCTGCGCTGGCTGGATCGCCCGGCCGAGATGGTTCGCGCCTCCGGTCCCGGCCTTGCGCCATCCACCCTCCCCCGGCTGCGCACACCGAGCGGCCATCCGGAAGGATATATCGAGGCTTTCGCCAATCTCTATCGCGCCTTCGCGGCGCGAGTACATTCTGGAGAGGTGGCAACGGAAACGGCGAAGGGCGGCGCGGACTGGTGTCCGTCGATCGCGGACGGACTGCGCACCATGGCATTCGTGGAAACCGCCATCGCCAATGCGGCAGGCGACAGCAAATGGACGCCGCTGGTAGCGGATTGAACCGGAAACGGGAGCGCGGCTGAAACGGATCGCGCTCCCGTCCATCTGATTACTGGCCCTTCGCAGGCAGCAACGGGTTGATCGTCCGGATCGTCCCGTCGGGACTATAGTGAAGTTCCGTCACCTTCACATTGCGCAGACGCGTCTGCCCCGACAATTGCGTGTCGGCATAGAACAGCCACCACTTTCCATTCCATTCGACAATCGAATGATGAGTCGTCCACCCTTCGACCGGTTCCAGGATGCGCCCCTTGTAGGTGAATGGACCATAGGGGGAATCACCGATCGCATAGGCCAGATAATGGGTGTCGCCGGTCGAATAGCTGAAATAATATTTGCCCTTATACTTATGCATCCATGATGCTTCGAAGAAGCGGCGATCATGGTCGCCACCTAGCAACGGCCTGCCCTTCTCATCGAGGATCTGCACTGCCCTTGGCGTTTCAGAAAATTCCAGCATGTCGCCGGTCAACTTTGCGACGCGGGGCACGAGTGCGGGCTTGTCATCCTGTTGCAGGTCGGTCTTCGACCCGTTGGGATCATATTTGCCGTCGATATTGCGCTGAAGCTGGCCGCCCCAGATGCCGCCGAAATAGACATAGCTCTGCCCATCATCGTCGGTGAAGACGGCCGGATCGATCGAGTAACTGCCCTTGATCGGCTGCGGCTGCGCCTTGAACGGACCCATCGGATCCTTGGATGTGGCTACGCCGATGCGGAAGGCGCCCTCCTTATCCTTGGCCGGGAAGTAGAGATAATAAGTGCCATTCTTGTAGGCGGCATCGGGCGCCCACATCTGTTTGTCCGCCCAGGGCACATCCTTGACGTCCAGCGCCACCGGGCCAACCGTCACCGGCCCACCGATCTTGTCCATCGACAGGACATGATAGTCGCGCATCTCGAAATGACTGCCCAGATCATCCTCGGGCGTCGGACCATCTATATCATGGCTAGGATAGACGTAAATCTTCCCATTCCATACATGAGCTGAAGGATCAGCGGTGTACATATCTCGGACCAGTGGTTGCGAAAGATATTGAGACGCGTCGCGTTTTGTCTCCATCTTCGCTTCTTCGGCTTTATGCGCAGCCTGCTGACAGGCGGCAAGTGCCAACCCCAGAGCCAATGGCATAGCTCGCAGGATCGTCCGTCGCGTTTTCATCTACTATCCTCTCCGTACGCTATCGGTCGATGATAGCGTTATCATGACAATCCCGCAATCATTCTGTGGTCGCTGCCAACATCGATAATTTTCAACGGTTCAACCTCTGCATTACCATCGCGCGCAAGCGGCGAGCATCGTCAGGGGTAAGCGGGGCGAGCGGTCCTTGGGCATGGTGGGGCAAATGATCGCGAGCCTGGTCCGGCGGACCGAACAGATAATAATCGAACAATGTCCGCCAAGCCATTCGCTCCGCTT
>NZ_DATKFP010000288.1:0-1886 GCF_035511395.1 Sphingobium sp. | reverse complement strand
CAATTCTGGGCTTTCAGGCCTGCTTCGTTGATCAGACCTCCCCACCGCTTGCGTTCCTGTGCAAGCAATTCGGCCAATTCCGCGGGGCTGGAGCCCTTGGCCGCGGCACCTAGTTCGGCTATTTTCGATTCGACTTCCTTGTCGGCCAAGGCCTCGTTCAGCGCTGCGTTCATCTGCGCGATCACGTCGGCAGGCGTCTTGGCGGGCGCCATCAGCATGTACCAGGTGTGCACCTCAAGGTCGATCCCCGACTCCTTGAAAGTCGGCACCGAAGAGAGCACGGGCAGCCGCGCTGAAGACGTCGTGGCAATGCCTTTCAGCTGGCCCGTTTTGATCTGCTGCGCTACGGCAATCGGACTGACGATGACGACGTCCAGGTGGCCGGCCATCGTGTCGGTCACGGCGGGCGCCCCTCCCTTGTAGGGAACAGCCTGCAGGCTTCCTCCTATCTTTCGATTCAGAAGTTCGCCGGCGAGGTGGCCCGTCGATCCCACACCGGAGGTGCCAAAAGAGACCGTGCCCTTCTTCGCGGCATCGATGAATTGCTGCACCCCGTCAGCCGGGAAGTCCTTGCGCGCGGCGAAGACGAGCGCCTCGCCGGCGATCAGGCTCACCGGAGCCAGATCCTTTTCCGGGCTGTATTGCAGCTTGGGATATAAAAACTCGGCATTGACCTGATCGCCGGAAACGCCCAGCAGGAAGGTGTACCCATCCCCCGCAGATCGCGCGACGTAAGAGGATCCGATCGTCCCGCCGGCTCCCGGCCGATTTTCGACGACGACCGTAGTATGGAGCCGCCTGCCGAGATCCTGGCTCAGAATACGCGCCAAGGTGTCCGTGCTGCCGCCCGCCGCCCAAGGCACGATCAATGTGACGGGGCGCTCTGGCCAGGCGCCAGCCGCGGCCGTGGCCACGGTCATCGAAGAACAGGACAGCCCCAATGCCAGGGCCGCGAATACTTTCCGGAACATGTTTTCCCCTTGATATACGTTTCTGCCTGCGCAACGCATGGCGTGGGTCAGAATCTAGCTGATAGGGTGAGCCGCGCCTACATCGTCGTCACGACTTTCCGCTGTCCGAAATTTCGATGGCCGCCGAGCCGCGCTTGCCGAGATTGGCCGAGATCCCGCGCGAAACGTCCCGCAGGGGTTCGAGGTATCGCCGAATGGCGTCTTGCACCTGCAAGGCGGACGAGATCCACGTCATGCCGATTGCGGCGGCAACCCTGCCGTCGTCGTAGACCGGCACCGCGAGCGTCGAGGAGATCGGGCGAATGCCTGGCGCCCTGAGGGAATAACCCAGCGCGGCGACCTGATCGAGCTCAGCGGCGAACGTTGCTCCATCCTTGGCGGGCGCATCCTCCGGATCGGTGGAGCCCTCTAGAATTTTCAGGATCGTCGCGCGATCTTGCGGACTGCAGGCCGCGAGATAGACGCGGCCCAGAGCGCGGCTCGCCAGGCTCAAGCGCATGTTTATCGTGGACTGATGCAGCGACAAAGGGGAGTGGGGGATGGTGCTGTAACGCACCACCATTGCGTCATGATCGAATACCGCCAGAGCGACGGGCCATCGATGTTCCTCGGTGAACGCATCCAGGGGACCCGCCCCGGCGTCGACCAGGCGGGGCGTTCCGTGATAGCCGGAACAAAGGGAGGTGACCTCCGAAGCCAGCATGTACGCGCCATATTGCGGAGCGTGGCGGACGATGTTGCGCGACGCCAGCGTCTGCATCAGGCGCACGATGGTCGGCTTTGGCATTCCGGTTGCCTGGTAGAGCCAATGGATGGAGCAGACCGGCTGGCGGTTCATCGCCTGTAGCAGCTCGATGACCCGAATGGCGGCATTGACTGGCTGAACGGATGCCATGGCTGGTCCCTCCCCCTGGT
>NZ_DATKFP010000287.1:0-2485 GCF_035511395.1 Sphingobium sp. | reverse complement strand
CGCCCGCATCCACCGCTCTACTTCGGTGGCTCTTCACCCGCCGGCATTCGGCGGGATCGAAATCTGATAATCCGATGATACCTTCCTACTGACCACGATGGGTGGAAGAGAAGCGCTTCAGCGCCGGCCGAGCCATTGTCGCGGTGAACCATCCAATTTCTGTTGCGATTTAGGATTTCGCGGCGCCACACTATCGCCTAAAGCGCGCTGATTCGACTCAGCCCGTTTTTGACTCCGTTAGCCGCGCCCACAATGGAAGGCGTTATGCAGCGGCAGAAATGAACGCTAGCATGGAGAACCGGGCATGAGCGTGAGAACCGCGGTTATTCAAGGCTGATATGGCGCGTAGCGACCTCCTCGTTTCTCTGGTGCGCGCCGGCGCTGCAGGCGATCGGGAAGCCTTGCGCTCAACAACCGAAGCGCTGGTCGCCGACGAGCGCGCCAAAAAGCACTATATCGTCGCCGACCGTCTTCAACGCGCACTTTCCGCAGTTCCGGTCACCCCTCCGGCGCTGACGGCCAGTTCCCCACATCTCAATCCCTCGAACGGGCGCGAGGCGATCCTCGAAGTCACCGCCCGCCTCCGGATCGACGATTTGATCCTGTCGCTTCCGGTCAAGGAGAGCGGGCGCCAGCTCATCGAGGAGCACCGGCGCGCGGATGTTCTGCGCGCGAGCGGTTACGAACCGCGGCACCGTGTGCTCCTCTCCGGGCCTCCGGGCAATGGGAAGACCTCTTTCGCCGAAGCCCTCGCCGAGAGCCTCGGCCTGCCCTTCTACGTTGTGCGATATGACGCGCTGATCGGAAGCTACCTGGGCGAAACGAACGCGCGCCTGCGCAAGCTTTTCGATTATGTCCGCACGACGCCAAGCGTCCTGTTCTTCGACGAGTTCGATGCGATCGGAAAGGAGCGCGGCGACACGCACGAAACAGGCGAGATCAAGCGCGTCGTCTCGTTCCTGCTCATGCAACTCGACCAGTTGCCGAGCTACGTCATCGTCGTTGCCGCGACCAATCACGGTGAACTTCTCGATCGCGCCGTCTGGCGTCGATTCCAGATGCGCCTGAGCATGCCCGCTCCGCAACGCAAGGACGTGACCGTATTTCTCGATCGCATCTTGTCTGATTGGCCCGATGCTCCCAAGATGTCGGCAGCGCGTATTTCAGCAAAACTCGGCACGGTGAGCTATGCCGAGGCTTTGGACTTCTGCCAGAACGTCAGAAGGCGCCAGGTTTTGGGATTGGGGGAGCTTTCCGTCGATGATGCATTGCGCGCCGAACTCGAGCTTTGGACCTCGCGGGTAACTCCGGAAGCAATCAGTGCCGAGCGATCCGACCAAGCCTCTTCTAAGGCTACCCGTCCCAGCTGATCAACCGCGCGCCCTCGGGCGCCCCATGATGCCCCCAAGGCCGGACGCGTTTGCGCGCGATCGCCAAACGGCAGCCTTTGGCCCCAAATTCAGCAGACTTGCCGATATTCTCGCACGAGGCGCCGATGCGCTCGAACTGCGGGCAGACGCTGCCGGCCTGGCGCCTGAGCGCCTCCTGGTCTTCGAAGTGCGCGGCTCGATCGCCGCCTTTGCGAATGCGGTTCAGAATGTCTCGGGCCTCGAACTGGTGGATGAAGAGGAGCTGGAAGGCGATGAGGAGGACAAGCAACCCTTCGCCTATCTGCTCGTCCCGGACATGGTAGCGCTGCGCAACCTTCTTGGCCTATGGCAGCGGTGGCAGACAGGCCGCTTGATCCGCGGCGAAACGCCATGGGCGAATGTCTTCGAACTGCTCAAGGATCTGCGGCCATGGGGGCCCCTGGATCGCGTGCACGCAAGCGATGCGACGTTTCTTGCCTCCCTCCTCGACGGATTGGACGATGATGAGCTCGTGCGCCTCGAGGTCGAGCTGGTCTATCGCGCTCAGGATCGGATCGCAGAGGAACAGGAGGCCAATGTCCGGGCCGCGATCATTGCGCGTGCCGGCCGTATCGTCTCGCGAGTCCGCATCGCGGATATCGGCTATCACGCGCTGCTGGCTGACATTCCCGCCTGGGCCGTCCGCGAAATCGTCGAGCGACGCGCCGAAGGCGTGGCCGGGCTCGAGCCGATCCAGCACATCCGGCCACAAAGCGCCTCGACCTCGATCGAACTGGGCGACGTCGCTGAGGATGCCGCGACCGCGCTCCCGCAGCCCGAGCTGGGCGAACCAATCCTCGCGTTGCTAGACGGAGTACCGGTCGCGGGGCACCGCCTGCTCAGCCGGCACATCGATCTCGACGACCCCTTCGATCTCGAACCTTCAGCACTCGTGGCCAATCGCTTTCACGGCACGGCCATGGCATCGCTCATCGTCCACGGCGATCGCAACGGCACGGGCCAGCCCCTGCCCCGCCGGATCCATGTCATGCCCGTCATGGGTAACTATGACGAATTCCCGCGCGACAGACTGGTCGTGGATCTCGTCTACCTCGCTATCGTCCGGTTGCGGGAGC
>NZ_DATKFP010000286.1:0-18149 GCF_035511395.1 Sphingobium sp. | reverse complement strand
GCGATAGGATTGCGGTGCGAACTCCTCGGCATCATGCTTGGAGGGGACCAGTGTGCCGGGCGTGGCGGTGTATACGCCGGGGCTGGGGTTGCTGATGCTGTAGGGCGAATAAATATAGGTGTCGACGTTGTTGTTCGTTCGCCCGAACTGGGTCGCCACGCGAATGGCTACCTTGTCCTCGATGATTGGCACGTTGATCGCGCCCTCAACGTTCAGATTGTCATATTGACCGATGTCGACCAGCCCATAGCCCTCGAAATTGTAGGTCGGGGTCTTGGTGACGGTCAGCACCGCTCCGCCGATCGAGTTGCGGCCGAACAAGGTGCCCTGCGGGCCTTTCAGTACCTGGATATTCTCCATGTCGTAGCTCTGGATCAGCGAGCCGTAGATCGGCAGCGGAACGTCGTTCATATAGGTCAGCACGCCCGGCGAACCGTTGCCGGTGACCGCCTTAGACTGGCCGCGAATGACGATGAAGGGGTTTGTCTTGCCGCCCGCGCCCTGAATGTTCAGGCCGGGTGTAATCTTGACGAGGTCGAGCGTGTTCGAGATGCCGCGTTCCTGAAGTTGCTCGCCTGAAAAGGCGCTGATCGCGATCGGCACCTTGGACACATCTTCCGCCCGGCGGCGCGCCGTCACGATGATGGCCTGGTCTTCCCGACCGTTGGTGCTGCCGACCTGCGCGGGAGAGGCCCCGGCATCAGAGCTGCCGGCCTGCGCGCGTGCCGGGCCGGCGATCGCAAGCGCGACGCCTGCGGCCGTCGCAAAAAGGCTCGCTTTCTTCATGAACTTCGTCCTCCCTTATAAAGTTGGTTATGCGCTCGCGTGATGAACAGAGCCGTTCGACGCAAGCAAAAGCACGAGCGATTCCGCGCGCCGTCCACTGTAGGAACCGCGATCAGCGGAATGCTCCCAGAACGCATGTGGCGTTCTGTATTGGAAGATTGGGTAGCCTTGGATCCTTCATCCACTCGCATTTGAGGCGAGATATGTGTCTCGTCTTAATTAGGTTCCTATTTTGCTATCGAGGCGGAATGGCGCTGGAAAGGGAAAGTCGGGAATGATCACATTCCGGATGAGATCGCGCAAAACGGCCGGGCGGATTGCCAGCGCTTAAGGAAAAGGGGAGCAACTGGCTTTGGCGGTCAGATGGCGCACAGGATAATAATAAACTGAAGCCTTTGTCGCGTGGCGCCCCCTGATGGATCTACTGCCTGAGAGGATCAGCCGGAAGAGAGGCGACATGACGGACCCAAGACGAACGATCATTTGGGGCACGGGATATTACGGACATGAAGGGCTGCGTTGCGCCATAGAACATGCTGACATCGCAGTCGTAGGCGTCCACGCACATGCATCCCATAAGGTCGGAAAGGATGCCGGGCTTCTGTGTGGACTGGACAGCATTGGCATCACGGCGACCGACGATATTGAAGCCCTGCTGGCGCTGCACGCGGATTGCCTTCTTTATTATGCAACCACCGGCAACAGGGATGCCGAAGCGGTACTCGATATCGTGCCGTTTCTGGAGCAGGGGACCAACGTCGTCAGCATTGCCCATTATGACGTGCAATATCCCACCTATGGAGCGCCGGCCTTCCGCGATCCGCTGTTAGCTGCCTGTGAACGAGGGAGCAGTTCGATCCTGCTCACTGGTACCGAACCAGGCTTTGCCTTCGGTCAGCATCTCTTTACGTTGCTGTCGGTCGCCGGACGGGTCGACCATGTTTCGGTCGTGGAAGCGTCCAACAATCAGCAATATGTTGGGCGCGACTCGCTCGACATGTATGGCTTCACCCGTCCGCTTGATTTCCTGCCGTCGATGTTCACGTCTCCCGTGGGTGCCTCCTGGCACATCGCGACAGTGAAGGGCATCGCGGACTATCTTGGCGTCCGGATCGACGATGTCCGGCAGCGCTGGGAAACGGCCGCGCTCGATATCCCCTTCGACAGCGCGGCTTACGGCACTGTGGCACCCGGCACCACCGCCGGCACTCGGTGGATCGTCGAGGCGATGTCCGGCGGGCGGCCGTTCGTCACCTATGAAAAGATACTTCGCCTGCACGAGGATGTCGCACTCGACTGGCCTACACCCGGCATGAAGCCGCGAAGCGGTAACCATCATATTCGCATCACGGGCGAACCCAGTTTCGAGAATGTGCTGCAACGGACCGGAGGCATGTCGTTCACCAGCATCCATCCGGTTAACGCCGTGCCGTTCGTGTGCGACGCGCCGATTGGCGTAGTGTTGCAACAGGATCTTCCACCACTTCGCCCAGGCAACATAGCCGCGCGGGGGCGGGGCTGACGGAACCATGCCTGTCCCACCTCCTCCCGCTTGCCCAGAAGGTTCCCATGCACGACATTTCCCATACCGTTCCACAGCATTTGGTCGGACGTACCCGCGCGATCGCCAGCGTTGCCATCCTGTTCGTCGTGGTGTTTTTCAACACGCTGGACCGCATGCTCATCGCGGTACTGATCGAACCGATCAAGGCGGATCTGAGGCTCAGCGACAGCGAGATCGGCCTGGCCGTCGGCCTGCTCTTCGCCATTTGCTACGCCGGGTGCAGCATTCCGGCAGCGCGCCTTGCCGACAGGCTGGACCGGCCGCTGCTGCTGGCGATATTTGTCAGTTTCTGGTCGATGATGACCATGATGATGGCGACGGTGAACAGCTTCGCCGCGCTCGCGTTGGTGCGCATGGGAGTGGGCGCAGGCGAATCCGGCTGTCATCCGACTAACCACTCGCTTGTCTCGAGCTATTTTGGACCCGAACGGCGCGCTCGTGTGCTGGGCATTGTCGGGGCGGGCGGCGCATTCGGCGTCCTGTTCGCAATGATCGCGGGGGGCGCGCTTGCATCCGTCGTGGGATGGCGCATGACCTTCCTCATCATGGGTGCGCCCGGCCTGCTGGTTGCGCTGCTGCTCTGGTTCATCCTGCTCGAACCCCGGCGCATGATGCACTCTGACGAAAGGCCGCGTCCCACGCCTTTCACCGGATCGGTGAAGACGCTCCTGCAAAATCCGGCCTTCGTCTGGCTGACGGTCGCGGCGGTGCTATGCACAGGTGGTTCCATGGGCATCGCCACATGGCTGGCAGCGTTTTTCATGCGGACCTACGGGATGCCGGTGGAGATGGCCGGCTTCTGGCTCGGCCTCGTCAGTGGTGGTGCCGGTGCGATTGGTTATGTGCTGGGAGGCTATGTCTCTGGAAACTCGCTTGATCCCGCGAGGACTGTGCGGCTTCCGGGTTTCTTCATCATCGTCGGAGGGCTGGCGCTCACGCTTCCTTTCCTGATGCCGGACTGGCGGCTGGCTTTGCTGCTGCTGCTGCCTGCGACCATCGTCTCAAACTTCTGGTACAGCGCCGTCTTCGCGACCATCCAGAATGTGGTCCTGCCAGAGAACAGGGCGCTTGCCTCGGCTGTCACGCTGCTGGCGATGGGATCGCTCGGCAACGGTCTGGGGCCGAGCCTGGTCGGCTTCCTCTCCGACCTGTTCGCGCCGATGGCGGGCCACCGTAGCCTGCTGATTGCCCTGCTGGTCATGGCAGGCTGGATCGTGGCGGGTGGTTGCAGCTTGATCATGGCCTATCGCGCGCTTCGCCGTTTGGGCCCCGTATCGCTGGCGGGCCGCTGATATCCGGCCCGCCCGTTCATTTCAGGCACGGATCAGGCCTCGTCCCAGATGCCTGGTCCAGAAGGGCGGCATCCGCATTGGATCAAGAATGCCCGGCGGCGCGTCGCACACGACCGGGATGGCATTGACCGGGTGCGCCGGGGTCATGGCGACGCTGGGTATCAGGGAAACGCCTATTTCCGCCACATAATTGGGTTCACCGACAATTTCAGTGCGCCAGAAGACATTATTGCCGCTGCCAACCGATCCCTTTTCCCAATCGGGCGCGGCATCGTCGTGCAGCCGTTCCAGCTTGGTGTAGGTGATGAATGGCTTGCCGCCCGAATAACCGACCATCTTCCAGCGCGTCGCCACCGTCATGCCCGCGGGAATGTGCCCGAACAGCGGTTTGATGTCGAAATCGAGCGCCGCCGTCTCCCATGTCGATGTCACCTCGTCCAGCTTGACGCCCATATAATCGGCGAAGCAGCGAACCGTGCTGGCATGCCAGGCCTGGCCGATCGGGCTGGTGAAGATCGGCGGTTCATTGCCCAACGGATCCCCGAAGCCATAGAGCGTCAGATTGTCGACGCCGCCATATTCGGAGAGATTGGCAATTTCAGCGACCCGTACTTCGTCCACACGACCGCCGATCGACAGGATGTTGAGCGGGAAGCCAGTGGTGCAATAGCCCGGCTCCGTCCCGCTGCTGAAGATGGAGGCGCCGCCTTCCTGGCAGGCACGGGCGATCGGCTCCACATATTGCTGACGGCCATGGCGCGGCTGGAATACGTCCATCTGCGACGTGGTGACGACGTTGACGCCGCGCTGTAGAAAGGGAATGATCTCTGCATTCACCTCTTCCTCCCGCATGGCGCTGTTGCCGAAATGGGCAAGGCAATCGGGCCGGAGCGCAAGGATCGCATCAACATCGTCGGTGGCGATGATGCCGGTCTTGCCGGTGCCCGCGATGTCGCCCGCATCCTTGCCGATCTTTTCGCGGCCATGGACGAGCAGGCCGACAAGTTCCAGATCGGGATGCTCGATCACCAGGCGCAGGCCCGCCGTTCCTATGGTGCCGGTGCCGCGCACAACCACTTGGCGTTTGGTCACTTTCGTTCTCCGCTAAATAGGCCACTTTTTTCTGCGACAGACAGGGTGTTGCAAGTAAATAGTCGCGCACCCGATTTGGGATTGCATATGTGATGCGGTGGGAACGGCGCCTGCTTGTTGGCAGTCCGGGTATATTCCTGCCATGTCGCGCACGGGCATGCTGCGTGATGGACAGGAAGCAAGAGCAACGTAAGACATGCAGAATGGCCAGCGGACACGTCAACGTTTGTTGGCCAGCGCGGTCGCGCTCTGGTCGCAGCATGGTCGGTTGAGCGTGAGCGTGGTGGCCGAGCGTATCGTTACGATCCGGCGTACCGTCGATCATCACTTTCCCATCTGGGACTGCTGTCGGAGGCAACCGAGTGCTTCGTCGAAATCCAACTTGCGGTATTGGCGGGCGGGAATGAAGTTACATATTTGGCAAAAAGTGATGATGATTACTTCGTAAAAAATGGTGTCGCCTTTTTTGCGTGGACTACATGTCGCCATAAGTGGATAATTGACCATATATTCCCGCCATTATAAATTAATAACGGAGATATTATGGTGGTTGATGTGTCCGGTAACAGTCTAACTCACGCGACGGTTCAAAGTCTGAGGGAATTGGCGCTGTCGGTTCCCAAAGGGCATTTTCTGGGAACGGAGAAGGATTTGCTGGCGCGATTCCACATCAGCCGTCCAACTTTCCGTCAGGCCGTCCATATTCTCGAATCGGAGCGCCTTGTTGCAAAGGTGCGTGGACTGAATGGCGGCTTGTTCAGCAGAAGTCCCGATCTTGAAGGTGTGGTGGCCAGCGCCGCCACCTATTTGCGGTCGCATACGACAACGCTGGGTGACATTTTGGGAGCCGTCGATTCCACCATGGCCGATGCAGTGGGCCTTGCCGCACGGTGTGAAGATCCTGAATTGCGGGCCCGGCTTGCCGCGATGATCGACGATTTCAAGGCAGGCGAGATGCTCGGCCAGTCGGTCGCCGATTTTCGGCAGGACGAACTCCGCGCAGTCCATCATATCTGCGAAATGTGCGGCAATCCGGCCGTTGATTTGATGGTGCGCGTTTTGTATCAGGTCGGCATCACCGCTTTCGGGGAGATTTTTGAGGGGCGTGAAGCTCTGATGCAGGCGCGGCGGACTTCGCGTGTGCAGATGTTGCGTGCCATTTTGAGCGGCGATCACGATATGGCCGTGGAATTGACACGGCGCGGCGGTGCCGATGCGCGCAACCAGATTGCGGAACCGCTGTTGAATTGGCCCCTGTCATCTGTTTCTCTCAAGGGCGCGCAGGACTGAACTTCCCTGGATTGTTTGGCGGCAGCAATGCGCACATTCTCGATGATCCCAGCTTGGCGCTGGACTGACTGCTGTTGCAGCGGCATTGGCGGTATGGATTTTGGAAAAGGTTGAGAAGATGGTCGGCGCGCTGTTGATTATCGGGGCGACCGGTGACGTCGGCCAGGGTATTGTCCGCGCCGCCCGGACGCAGGGGCGGATGGTTATCGCCGCTGGCCGCAGCGCCCAAAAGCTCGATCGTCTATTTGGTGCTGCGCAAGCGGGAATATGGACCTGCGTCGGCGACGTGGCGAGTGAGCAAGGCGTCTGGGAGCTGTGGAATGCGGCGAGCGAATTGGCCGGGCCGATCGAATCCGTGGTGATCAGCGTCAACGCGCCCAACCGGGCAGGGCCACTGTCTCAATGGAGTGGCGAGGACATGAGTTCGCTGCTCGACGCCAATCTGCTCACGCATTTCAACGCGGCCAAGGTGATGCTGCCGCTGTTGCCCGCGCACGGCATGCTGGTCGGCATCGGCGGCGGGGCGGCGGATTGGGTGTTTCCGGGCATGGCACCGCTGTCGATTGTGCAGGCAGGATTGCGCATGCTTTATCGCGGCCTCGCCCGCGAGCGGACGGACGGCGCGCAAATTCGCGAATTGATGATAGTTTCGATGGTCAACGGTAAGAGCAAGCGGGACAGGGCGCCACCCGAATGGGTGACCGACGAGGATGTTGGTCGGCATGTCTGCGCGATACTCGCAGCGCCCGACCGGTTTCCAGGTCCTATATTGCAGCTGAAAAGTCGCGGACAGGTCGGTAGGCCCGATCAGCTTTCGGCCGGAGGATATTGAGATGACGATAGAAATGGGTCAGGATCAGACGGTGCTGCACGTCGAAAGAGACGGGCCACTAGTGATCCTGACTATCGATGATCCCCAGAGGCGCAATGCGCTCAGTCCCGCGTTGACGCGCCAACTGGTCGCGGCCTGTGCCGAGATCAATGCGAACATGTCGGTCAAATGCACGATACTGACGGCAGCCGGCGATGTCTTCTGCGCGGGCGGGAATATCAAGGACATGTATGCGCGCGCCAGTCATTTCGCGGGCAATGCCGCCGAACAGCGCCGCACCTATTTGCACGGCGTCCAGACGATCGCGCGAGCCATCCACGACTTGGAGGTGCCAATCATCGCTGCCGTCAACGGCGCCGCGATAGGGGCCGGCATGGATTTCGCGACGATGTGTACGTTGCGCATCGCATCGGAAAAGGCTCGGTTCGCCGAAAGTTTCATCAAGCTTGGCCTTACATCGGCGGCAGGCG
Source organism: Sphingobium sp. (assembly GCF_035511395.1). Classification (GTDB taxonomy): domain Bacteria; phylum Pseudomonadota; class Alphaproteobacteria; order Sphingomonadales; family Sphingomonadaceae; genus Sphingobium. The sequence goes on along the minus strand of NZ_DATKFP010000286.1, from coordinate 10,823 downwards.
GCGCCTGGTTCCTGACCCGGGCCATAGGGCAGCAGCGTGCGGCAGAGATGACGCTGACCGGCGAGACGATCGATGCTCAGCAGGCGCTGGAACTGGGCTTGCTGCTCAAGGTCGTGGCGCCCGAGATGCTGCTGGACGAGGCGCGGGCGTTGGCGGCGCGCATCACTTGTCATCCGGCCCATTCGATCCGGCTCAACACCCGCTTGTTACGGGACTCCGCCAGGCTCGACCTGCCAACGGCGCTTGAACTGGCGGCGGGCATGCAGGCGATCGTTCAGCAGACGGATGATCAGTATGAGGCCGTTGCCGCGGCCGTCGAGAAGCGGTCACCAAGCTATACCGGTCGGTGAAACGGAATCAGCCCCGGACCTGCTGGTCGAGCGCCGTGATCAGATCGGCGCTGTTCACCATGCGGGCGATCATGCGTAGCTGATATTCGATGATAGACTGGTGAGCTCTCGCATCCGAAGCGGCAATGCAGTCCTCCGGCACGACGACATGATAGCCGAGGTCCGACGCCACGATCGCATTGCCGGGGATAGCGACGTTTGTCGATACGCCGACGAGGACGACCGTGGAAATATCCATCCGCCGCAGCAATATGTCGACCTGCGTTGCGCACATCGCGATGAATCCGGATGTACGGCGGATCTCGATATCGCCAGACTGCGGGGTCAAGGCGTCGACATAGCTGGCCTCCACCGTGCCTTCGGTCAGCTTGCGCTGCTTGAGTGTCCGGGCAGCGAGCAGCGAGTTGGCCTTCATGTCGCGATAGTCGGTCCGATGCACTACCGGCGTATGGAAAACCGGAAATCGATGCCGGCGGAAGGCGGCCGCCAGCGCGGCGATCCGGTCGACCACGCCGCGTTCGACCACTTGCTCTGCGATTGCTGGCAGGAAACTGATAGCCGGGTCGATCACACCCTTCTGGCCCTCGTTGATGAGCAGGGCGGGCTTGCCGACAATCATCATACCTCTCCTCTCTTCGCGTCCCACGGGGTGACTTCGCGGACAGAATGGGCAGTCGTGAACGGACGGATCACAATTTTCGTGATGTAATCGGGGATATGTTCATGTGATGAAAAAGATCGGGGTGATCCAAATCGCGCTGAAGGGTAAAATGTTACAGGCGGCCATTGGTCAAATCTAAGGTGAAGGGCGGGCGGAATTCCGCTCGCCCTTCCTTTCCCATCAGGACTGGCCTTCGCCCGCCTTGTTACCCTTGGTCATTTCAGCAAGACCGGCGGTGGTCGGATGCCGGTGCGTCGCCCAGGCATTGGCATGGCCCAGCGAATGAGTTTGGAAGGCAAAGTCGAGTGCCTGGTGCTGGCCCTGCGCATCAAGCACGGCATTGACCGCGCGCTTGGCCATGCGCATCGCGTGCGGGGGCATCTGCGCGATCTGGGCGGCGAGCGCGAAAGTCGCTTCGTCGAGTTCGGCGCGCGGCACGATGCGGTTGATCATGCCGAGGCGGTGGGCCTCCTCCGCCCCCATCCAGCCGGCGGTGAAGAGCATCTCCTTCGCCTTGCGTGCGCCCCATTCCCAGGCGTGGCCCTGATATTCCACGCCGCCGATGCCCATGCGGGCGACAGGATCGGAAAAGCGCGCGTCATCGGCGGCGATGATCAGGTCCATCGGCCAGCACAGCATTAGTCCCGCCGCGACGCAGGCGCCCTGGACGGAAGCGATTGTGGGCTTGGGAATGTCGCGCCAGCGGCGAGAATAACCGAAATAATGCTGCGATTCCCAATCATACATGCGCAGCAGGCCGGTCCGATCGACATCGTCGAACATGCTCTTCCACGGCTCCTGCTCCAGTACGGCGGCCGCGATGTCATGGCCGGTCGAAAAATGCTTGCCCTCGGTGCGCAGCACGATGACGCGGATCTCGTCGTCCGCCACGGCCTTGGCAAAATTGCCGTCCAGTTCCTCAAGCAGTTGCGCGTTCTGTGCATTGCCGGCGTCCGGCCGGTTGATGGTCACGATCGCGACGCGCTCGCGGACCTCGTAAAGAATGTATGTCATATTTTATTCCCTCGATGATATCAGGCGCCGATGACTTTCTGGACCGATGTGGCGGTGAAGACGATCTTGCCATCGCTCTCTGCCCGACACTGTGTGAAGACGAGGCTGCGGGTACGTTTGGTCGTCCAACCATGCACTTCGAGCAATTCGCCAAGCTTGGGAGCGCCGATGAACTGGATGGACATGTCCACGGCCACGACCGGCGGTCCGCCTTCGACATAAGCCGTTCCGGCGCAGCCGATTTCTGCCATGCCCGCGATCAGCGACCCGTGCGCCAGGCCCCAACTGTTGACATGGTGGTCCTCGATCCGGATCGCGGCCGAGACGATCTCCTCGCCTCTCTCGTTCTGCGAGCGCCGATGATAGACCTTGCCCATGTGGTTGATATAGGCGCTGGGCGACGGCTTGTAGCCATAACCTTCGGGAATGATGTCGTCGTCGACCATTCTGCTGCTGGTCCTCTTCGCAAGCGTTACGCCAAGCTAGTCCGCTTGGTGCCGTTAGGGTTCACCTTATGACGGGTAAGCCGTCGCTTACCAATCGCATCTCCGATGATTACGGCGCGGGGGTACTCGGCCAGGTAAAATATTCGTCGCGATGCCGACCAATCATCCCGGTTGCGATCGAATTTCTTTTCTGCTGGCACCGCTCTTTCGGATCGGTCATCTGCACGCCAATTTTCAAGCCGTTCCGCCAGGGGATGCCTGAGTGCAGACATTCACGATCAAACCTTTCGAAATGCCTTCCGGCGCTGGAGCGCTGCGCACGCAAGTGCGCGATATCATCAGCGCGCATGTGACGGACGGCGACATTGCCCGCCGCGCCAATTGCTGGCAGGTGAACGATCCGGAATTCAGCCGCGTGCTCGGCAAGGCGGGCCTGATCGGCATGACCTGGCCCAAGGCCTATGGCGGGCATGAGCGTAGCGCGCTGGAACGCTATATCGTGCTGGAGGAACTGCTGGCGGCAGGCGCCCCGGTCGGCGCGCACTGGATCGCGGACCGTCAGACTGCACCGCTGCTGCTGCGCTACGGCACGGAGGAGCAGCGGCAGCGCTGGGTGCCTGGCATCGCCGCTGGCGAGGTCTATGGCTGTATCGGCCTCAGTGAACCCAATGCGGGCTCCGACTTGGCCTCCGTGCGCGCGTCGGCGCGACTGGACGGCGACGGCTGGCTGCTCAACGGCCAGAAGATCTGGACGACCAATGCCCATATCGCGCACATCATGATCGGCCTATTCCGCAGCGAGGACGGATCGGAACGCAATGCGGGCCTTAGTCAGTTCCTCATTCCGCTCGACACGCCGGGCATCACAATCCGGCCGATCATCAACCTGACCGGCGAGCATGATTTCAACGAAGTTTTTTTTGAGGATGTCCGCCTGCCGGCCGAGGCGCTGGTGGGAGTAGCGGGCAATGGCTGGGCGCAGGCGACGGCGGAGTTGTCGCTGGAGCGCTCTGGACCCGAGCGCTATCTGTCGAGCATGGTTCTGGTGACCGAACTCGTGCGCCATGCCTGTTCCAGCGGTGATCCTGCCGCGATCGCTTTGGCAGGCAAATTCGCGAGCGAGGCGTGGACATTGCGCCAGATGTCGCTGGCGGTCGCCGGACGCATGGCGATGGGTGAGGATCCCGCGCTGGAGGCTACGATCGTCAAGGATCTGGGGAACAGCTTCGAACAGGCGATCCCGACATTGGTGCAGCAATTGGTGGAACTGGACCTTTCGTCCGGCGATCCACTGGCCGTGCTGACCGCGCAGCTTCTTCAGCTTTCCCCCAGTTTCTCGCTGCGTGGCGGCACTCGTGAAATCCTGCGGGGCATTGTTGCAAGGGGGCTTGGCCTACGATGAACGAACAACAGACCATGCTGGCCGACATGGCCGGATCGCTCTTCGCCGAATTGTCGTACGGTGCCACGGTCGCGGCCGATTGGGGTCGGATCGAGGAGATGGGCTTCACCGGCCTGCTTCTGGGTGAGGAAGCGGGCGGCTTTGATGGAAGCTGGGTCGATGCGGGCATCGTCTTCCGTCTGGCGGGCTATCATGCACTGGCCCTGCCGCTGGTGGAGGCGGTGCTGGCGGCCCGGATCGTCGCCGACGCGGGCTTTGCCGGGCAGGGCTTCGGAACGATCGCGGAAAGGGCCGAAGGCAGGCTTGACGGGGACCGGTTCACAGGAACCCTGCTGGGCGCGGCCTGGGGAAGCGACGCTGGTTTCGTCGTCGCGCCGTCGCCCTTGGGCGGGGGAATGATTCTGTCGACCGAAGGTGCTGGGATCGAGAGCCACGCAAATATCGCCGACGAGCCGCGCGACCGGCTGCATGTCTCCGGCGCGCGGGTGACGGCGCTACCGGGCGATATCTTCGCGCTCGGCGCGGCGGCAAGAGCGATGCAGATGGCGGGCGCGCTCGACGCGGCGCTGGCGTTGGCGGTCGGCTATGTCAACGATCGCAAACAGTTCGGTAAGCCGCTCGGCAAGTTGCAAGCCGTGCAACAGACGCTGGCGGTCTTCGCCTGCGAGGCGGCGGCGGCGAACAGCGCGGCGGTGGGTGTCGCGCAGGCGCTTGATCGGGGCGATGCCGTCTTCGAGGTCGCGGCCGCGAAGACGCGCGCCAACATCGCGGCGGGCTTGGGCACTTCCATCGCGCATCAGGCGCATGGCGCGATCGGCTTCACCCACGAATATGGCCTTCAGTCGCTGACGCGCCGCCTGTGGTCGTGGCGGTCCGAATTTGGTGGCGAACATCACTGGTCGGCCGCCCTTGGCCGTCAGGTCGTGGCTGCGGGCGCCGATAATTATTGGGCCGAAATGGTGCGGCGCTCTGATCCGGCGGCGTGAAACGCCGGGTCGGCACCTGTCGCACATATCGACATTGTGATGTCCTCGGCCACGGGCTTCGCTTCCGTCTCAGGACAGTGCAGGGATGCAGCAATATTCGGGCGCGGCGGGCGTCCATCGATTGAGCTGGAGACCTGACGTGACGATCAAGCCGGAGGACGCGGTCCGTTATGAAGTGCGTGACAGGGTCGCGCTTCTCACCATCGACTTCCCGCCGGTCAATGCAATCGGCGCGCCTGTGCGCCAGGGCATGGCGCTGCGGATGGATCAGGCGGCGTCCGATGTGGCGGTGGATGCGATCGTGGTCGTCGGCGCGAACGACAGGTTCATCGCTGGGTCCGATATTCGCGAGTTCGGCAAGCCCAAGGAACCGCCCGAACTCGCCACGGTACTGGAGAAGATGGAGCGATCGGCCAAGCCGGTCATCGCGGCGATCGACGGCCATGCGCTGGGCGGCGGCTTCGAATTCGCAATGGCGGCGCCCTTCCGCATCGCCGCCAGCCGCGCCAAGGTTGGGCTGGTCGAGGTCAATCTGGGCCTGCTGCCCGGCGGCGGCGGCACCCAGCGACTGACGCGCCTTGCCGGGCCTGAGGTGGCGCTCGACATGATCCTCAACGCCAGGCATGTCGCCGCGCCGCAGGCCAAGGCAATGGGCATTGTCGACGAGGTAACGGACGGCGACGTGACGGAGGCGGCGATCGCCTTTGTCCAAAGCAAGGCGGCGGAGGGCGGGCCATGGCCGATCGCGATCGAGCGCAGCGACAAGGTGGGCAACGTCGATCCCAAGATCTTCGAGGATGTGCGCGCCAGGAATGCCGCCAAGTGGAAGGGCATGGTCGCCCAGCATGAGATCGTCAAATGCGTCGAGGCCGCGACCCGGCTGGAGCCGCGCGAGGGCCTTGCCTTTGAGCGTGAGGCGTTTCAAGTCTGCCTGAAGTCCCCTGCGCGCGAGGCGCTCATTCACCTCTTTTTCGCGGAGCGCGCCGCTGCCAAAGTCGACGGCACCGAGGGCGTCAAGCCGCGTGAGATCAGGTCGGTCGGCATCATCGGTGCGGGCACCATGGGTGGCGGCATTGCGATGAGCATCGTCAATGCCGGCCTGACCGTGAAGCTGCTCGACATGACGCAGGAGGCGATCGACGCCGGGATGGCGCGGATCAGGAAGAATTACGACACGTCTGTCTCGCGCGGTTCCACCACGCAGGAGAAGGTCGACGCGGCCCTGGGTCGGATCGAGACGGTGCTCGACTATGAGGCGTTCGCTGACGTCGATCTGGTGATCGAGGCCGTGTTCGAAAGCCTGGAGGTCAAGCATGACGTGTTCGGCAAGCTCGACAAGGTGTGCAAGCCGGGAACCGTGCTTGCTACGAACACATCCGCGCTGGATATCGACAGTATTGCGGAGGGCGTGTCCCGCCCCGGAGATGTGATCGGCCTGCATTTCTTCTCGCCCGCTAACGTCATGAAACTGGTCGAGGTGGTGCGTGGCGACTTGGCGGCGAAGGAGACGATCGTCACCGCGATGAACTTCGCCAAGACGATCGGCAAGGTGCCGGTGCTAGCGGGAAGCTGCTTCGGCTTCATCGGCAACCGCATCCTGCATCGCTACGGCGCGGAAGGGGATTTGCTTTTGATGGAGGGCGCGACGCCCTGGCAGATCGACAATGCGCTGAAGGAATTCGGCTTTCCGATGGGCATCTATCTGATGCGCGACATGGCCGGGCTGGACGTCAGCTACCGCGTCCGGCGGAACAAGGCTGCGATCGGCGAACTGGACATGGCGTCGATCTATTACAACCCGATTGCGGATCGCATTTGCGAGGATGGCGATTATGGGCAGAAGACCGGCAAGGGCTATTATGCCTATGAAGGGCGCACGCCGTCGCCGCGTCCCGACGTCGAAACGAAGCTGGAGCAGATATCCGCCGAAAAGGGCATCGCCCGCAGCGCGATCAGCGACGAGGAGATCGTCTGGCGCATCCTGGCGGCGATGGTGAACGAAGGCGCGAAGATCGTCGAGGAGGGCTATGCCCAACGCGCGTCCGACATCGACGTCACCTATGCCTTTGGCTACGGATTTCCCAAATATCGCGGCGGCCCGATGTTCTGGGCCGAGCAGCAGGGACTCGACAAGGTTTGCTCCAGAATCGAGACTTATGCGCTGAAATATCCGGAGCGCTGGAAGCCCTCAGGGCTGCTGAAGGACCGTGCGTAGAGCGGCACGGGATGGAAGGCCGGGAAGGAATCTGCCGATGGAAAATGACATTTTCACGATGCTGGTGGATCAGGCGACCCGCCTGCTCGACAGCGAAGTGACGCAGGAACGCCTCAAGCATCTGCTTGAGGAGCCCGGCGCCTTCGACCGTGCGCTGTGGGACAAGGCGATCGAGCTTGGCTGGCCCGCCATCGCTATTGCCGAGGAAAGCGGCGGGCTGGGGCTGGGCTTCGGCGCGCTGGCCCCGCTGTTGCAGGAAATGGGGCAGCGCACCGTCTCGCTTCCGTTGATGCAAGGCTCCGTGGCGGCGGCCGCGCTGGTCGAAGGCGGCGTCGCGCTGAACGTTGCCGGGAAACTCGCGTCGGGCAAGGCGATCGCGACGCTGGCGCTGGCCGAGGGCGGCGATTGCGGGCTGGCACCGGCTGTCAACTTTTCCTGCGGCAGGCTGAAGGGCGCAAAATCGCCCGCCGCCTTTGCCGCCGTCGCCACCCATGCGTTGGTGAGCGCGGTTGATGGTGACGTACCGGGATTGTATCTCGTCGATCTCGCTGCCGATGGCATCGAGCGGGCAGTGGTGCCCGCGATCGACAATGGCCGCGCAGTCGCCACGCTTCATTTCGACGGTGCGCCTGCAACGCCGGTCGTCGTCGGCTGGGACCGGCTGCTTCACCATGCGGCTTTGGCCGCCACGCTTACCGCTTACGAACAGATTGGCGGGACGGAGCGCTGCCTGCGCATTTCCGTGGATTATGCCCAGGAACGCAAGGTGTTCGGCCAGCCGATCGGCGCATTCCAGGCGATCAAGCACAAGCTGGCGGACATGTATCAGGAACTGGAGATCGGGCGCGGCTGCGCCATAGATGCGCTGGAATCGCTTGAGCGGAACGGCGAAGATTTCCTGATGCTGGCCTGCACCGCGCGTCTGGGCGCGGGGATCGCCTATGACTTTGCCGCGCGCGAATGCGTCCAGACCCATGGCGGCATCGGCGTGACATGGGAGGCGGAACCCCAGCATCATTACCGCCGCGCGCGCAGCCTGGCGCTGGAGATCGGCGGCGCGCCCTTCTGGCGCGACCTGCTAGTCGACGGGCAGCAGATATTGGAGACCGCGTGATGAACGACCTGTCCAACCATGGCGCGGAGTCGCTTGGCGACTATGTGGCGCGGGCGCGTGTATGGCTCAACTCGATGGAACCGCGTTTCGGCCACAAGGCGCGCGTGGGCCTGACGCTGGAGGAAGATCTGGCGCTCGGGCGGGAATATCAGCGGCTGAAATCGGAAGCGGGCTTTGCTTCCATCACCTTGCCGCGCGAACTCGGCGGGGGCGGGGGCTCCGAAATCCAGAAAATCCTGTTCGGGCAGGAGGAATTCAAACATGATTTCCCGACGCATTATTTCACCGTCAGCTTGGGCATGCCGGTCCCGATGATGCTGCGCTATGGCGATCCGGCGATAGCCAGAACGCTGGCGCCCAAGGCGATCCGTGGCGAGCATATCTGGTGCCAGCTTTTTTCGGAGCCGGCGGCGGGATCGGACCTCGCGGCCTTGCGCTCGCGCGCGATCCCCGATGGTGATGGCTGGCGCATCGAGGGCCAGAAGCTCTGGACGACCTGGGCGCAATATGCCGATTATGCGATCGCGGTCGTGCGCACCGACCCGACTGTGGCCAAACATGCGGGCCTGACCTTCTTCTGGCTCGACATGAAGTCGCCGGGGATCACCGTCAAGCCGGTCCGCAAGCTGTCCGGCGAGAGCGAGATCAACGAAGTCTTCTTCGACAATGTCTATGTGCCGGACAGCCAGCGCATGGGCGAGGTCGGCGCGGGTTTCCGCGTCGCGATCGAGACGCTGATGATCGAGCGCTACTCGGTAGCGGACGACGCACTGGGCGGGCCTACGCTGGCGGAATTCACGAAGCTTGCCGCAAGTCGGAAGATCATGGGCCGTCCCGCTATCGATGACGGCCAGATACGGCGTGCGCTGGCCGAGGCGATCGTGGAACGGCAGGGGCTGCGCTCGATCCATCGGCGTGCGCTGACGGCGATCGCGGAGGGTGAGGATCCGGGCCCCGAAGGCTCGATCCGCAAGCTTCGGCTGGGACGGCGACGGCAGATGATGGGTGAACTCGCCATGGACCTGCTAGGCGGGGAGGGGTTAAGGCTCGATCCGGAGGCGACGAACACGCTCGATCATGTGAGTTCATGGCTGGATGTTCCCGGTGCGCGGATCGCGGGCGGCACGGATGAAATCCTGCGTAATACGATCGCCGAAAAGGTGTTGGGCCTGCCGCAGGACTATCGCCCGGACAAAAAGGTGCCGTTCAATCAGATTGGTTGAACGGGTAGGCGGAGACTGCGAAAACCTTCGAAGCTCCATTTCACAATGGAATTGCATTTCGGTCGGGCCGCCCGCGGCTCAATATGACCCAGTCTCCGCTTGGTCGGCAGATTCAATTGCTGGAGCGAAGCGGCCGGAAGTGAGCCTGAGTCACGCAGACCGCGTCGATCTATGTTCAGCATGTGACGCAGATCCGCTCCATGCTGGGCCTCGTCCATGCCGGTCTTGCCTGGGCATAATGCCTGAGAGCAAGACCGGCCTGTATAAAGCTACGTCCATTTCCGCTGCCTGATGACGGCGCAGGAAAAACCGGTCGAACTACATATGTCCAAGTGAGCGCGGGATAATTAAAGCTTCAGGCGGAAATCCACGCCATACGTCGCCGGTTCACCATAGGTATTGCCGGCAAAGCCAAGGCTGCCGAAATCGATGCCGTAGAGACGATATTGCTTGTCGAAGATATTCTTTCCCCACAGCGCCAGTTCCGCCTTTGCGCCGTTCAGATCGATGTCGGTCAGCGAGATGCGGCTATTGACCAGCGAGCGTGGCGCTCCGGCGATCTGGTCATTATAGGGCGTACCCACGGTCGTGGGATGATAGTAGATTTTCGTGCGATAATCATAATCGCCGCGTACCGACAGCCGTCCGATCGACAGTTCTGCAACGTCCCATTGCGCATAGGCGCTGATCGTGGTGGTCGCGCCGACCATGAAGCGGGCGCTGTCCTTCACGTCCACATATTCATTGGTTGTGGGATCGAGGATCAGGAACTGCTTATATTTGCGGTTGGTGTAGCCGATATTGCCGCCCAGCGTGATGGCGTCGACCGGTTTTGCGGTCAGTTCCGCTTCCATGCCCCAATAACGAGCTTTACCGGCGTTGACGGTAATGCTCGACGCGCCGCCGGTGCCGGCCTGGAACTGCTGAAGTTGCAAGTCGCTATGGGTGGCGTAGAAGCCGGTCAGGTTGACGCGCAGTCGCCGATCGAGCCAGTCCGACTTGATCCCTGTTTCGTAGGAGGTCAGCGATTCCGGGTCGAAGCCCGAATTGATCGACCGGGCATTGAACCCACCAGCCTTGTATCCTGACGCCGTGCGGGCGTAGAGCAGCATGGACGGGGTCGCCTGCCAGTTGATGCTGAAGGCATAGTTTGTCCGGCTGAAGCTGGCGTTGAGATCACGAACCAGCGGCGAACGCTGCACCAGATGCTTCTTGTCATGGGTATAGCGGATGCCGCCTGTGAAGCTCAGCGTGTCGGTCAGCTTGTAGGTGCCTTGCGCAAAAGCTGCGGCCGACTTGTTGTAATGGTCATAGTCGGTCAGCGATGACAATTGCACGCCGAAACTGTTCAGCGAGACTGTGGGCGTCAGCGGGATCGGCACTGGCGATGGCAGAATAAGTAGGAAGTTCTG
>NZ_DATKFP010000285.1:0-8200 GCF_035511395.1 Sphingobium sp. | reverse complement strand
GTGCACGCCGCCGACGCGCCGATATCGCGCAGATAATGGGCGCGAACATGACCACCCCCGACCCGGAAGGCGAGCCAGTGGCGGTGGGTCATGTTCAGCCGCCGATGGACATGGGCGATGGCATAACCAATCACGACGATGCTCGCGATGAGTTGCAGCGCCACCGACAGGCGCGGGTCCATCCCGGCGAGGATCGCCAGCAGCAGCCCGATCGTTACGACCCGACGCGCGCAGTCCAGCCCTTCCCACAGGAAATTGCCGTCGACCGCCGCCAGCGCCCGCTTGGCGAGCAGCCCCGGCAGGTTGAGGCAGGCCGACAGGAAGAAGAGCAGGAACAGCAAGGGCATCCCCGTCGCCAGCCATCCCATGACCAGCGCCGCGATCAGGATCAGCGTCCCGCCCGCGACCAGCAGGCCGAGGAACAGGAACAGCACCCCCATTTCCTCCAGCCGGAAGCCGCCATCCGCCGCGCCCCGCCCCTCGCTTGGGCGGCCACCCAGCCAATGCTGACGCAGCCGGGCATAGATGATGCTGGTCAGCCCGAACTCGGCCGAAATGGTGAAGTTGCCGAAGGCGACCAGCAGTAGGAAGGCCTGAAACTCGGCGATCGGCAGGACGCGCACGAAGACGAAGGTGACGGCAAAGCCCCAGATCAGCACCAGTCCGACATTGGCGAGCTTCACCAGGGCCAGGATGCGGGCGCTGCCCTCCATCCGTGCGAGCCGGTTCATGCGGGCTTGCGCGCCCTGAACAGCCGGTCGTCGAGGGCGTAGAAATGACGCGTGGCGACATCGATCGCGGTGGCGTCGATCTCCTCCAGCTCGAATCCCGCAACGCGGATGCGGTCGGCGAAGTCGGGGCCATATTGGCGGACATGATCCCACTGGCCGAAGCGGCGTTCGCGTTCGCGCGGGGGAATATCGAAGCTGCCATCCTCGGTCGGCTTGTCCCAAAGCGGGACGATCAGCCAGGCTTCGCCGCCCGGCTTGAGCGCCCGCAATATGTTGCGCAGCACGGCCATGTCGTCGGGCACATGCTCCATGACATGGCTGGCGTAGAACAGGTCGTAACGGTCGCTGTCGGCGAGATCCATCAGGTCGACGCGGCGCATGTTCGGCACCGTGTAGCGCGCGGGATCGAGATCGGCGGGCACATAGTCGGCGGCGGCGGAGAAGCGCTTGACCAGACTGCCTTCATTCGGCGCCATGTGCAGGATCGCGCCCTGGGTCGGGACGATCAGCCGACCCTCCCCGATCAGCCAGTTCATCAGCCGCTCACGCGGGGAGGCGCCGCATTCGGGGCAACCCCATTCGCCATTGTCGCCATAGCGGAAGAAGCCGACCACGGTCGCGCCGCAGGCCGGGCAGCCGCGTGTTGCGCGCGCGCCCAGCGCCTTGCGGGCTTTCAGCGCCGTCTTGGTCAGATACTTGCCGGCGGCCTTGGCCACCCGCTGGACAGTAATCACGTCATTCTCCGCTTGGGGTCAGGATCGGCCTATACAATATCGCGCAGCCTTGGCGAGAGGCTCAGCGCGACTTGGCGGGGTTCCATGTCGTGACGGTGCGCCCGCTCATCGCCTTGAGCACGCCCTGCAAGGTGGCGGCATAGGCGATCAGCACGTCGACCAGCGCCGCGAGCGGGCCGCTTTTCGAGCGGACGCCGATCCAGACGGCGAAGACGACAGCCAACGCGCCTGCCATATAGAGCATCGGCGAAAGGCGCAGTGCCAGCGCCCCTGCCGCAACCGCGCCGATCAGGATGAAGACGCCGCCGAACCAGCGGACGATCTTGCGCGAGGCATATTTGAAGCGGTCGAGCGCGGCCATCCGGCGCAGTTGCGGCGCCAAATGACTGTGCGTGTGCCAGGCGCGCGCGGCGATGCGGACCTTGCGGCGATATTCGTCCTTGCGCGCCGTCACCAGCCGTTCGCGGGCGATGACGTCCTTCGCCTTGACCAGCCGCTTGCCTGCAAAGACCACCGCCATGGACACGGTCAAGTCGTCCAGGACGCTATCGGGAAATTCGGGATAGAGACTGCGCCGGATCGAGAAGATCGAGCCATCCGCGCCCAGCACATTGCCGGTGCGCGATTCCTCGTCCTTCAATTTCTCCTCCAGCCGCCAGTAGAGCGACCCGACCGAGGCGGTGGCGCTTTCATTCGCGCCGACATAATGGAGCGATCCGAGCACGCCGCCGACATCGGGATCGGCATAGCGGGCGAGCAGCCGCTCGACCGCCTCCTCGTCCAGCAGCACATTGGCGTCGGTGAAGATCAGCACATCGCCCCGCGCCCGCGCCGCCAGCTGCTTCATGCCATGCGCCTTGCCGCTGCGGCCGGGACCACGGATCAGCGTGACGAGGCCGTCCTGTGCCGCGATCAGATCGCCCGTGCCGTCGGACGAGCCATCGTCGAAGGCGAGGAATTCCAGCGCAGGATAGCGACGCCTGAGCATCGCCAGATTGGCGAGCTTGTCCGGCATGGCGTCAGCTTCGTTATAGGCGCAGAAGAGCAGGGATGCGCCGGGCGCCGCCTCCGCGACCGGCTGTTCCGGCCGGGTCGGCAGCGCGCGCAGGATCAGCGGGTAGAAGAGGAAGGGCCAGGCCACCGCCACCAGACAGAGCAGCAGGATCGCGGCGAGGATCAGGTTGGTCGCCATCGGCTCAATAAGCCTTGTGGTGGACAAGCACGCCCAGCGTCGCGACGATGATCCGCAGGTCGCGCCAGATCGACCAGTCGCTGACATATTCGAGGTCGGAGCGGAGACGATCGATCAGATCCTGATGATGATCGGTGGCGCCGCGATGGCCACGCACCTGCGCGAGGCCGGTCATGCCCGGCTTGATGCAATGGCGCTCCCAGTAGCGGGCGTCGACCTCCCAATAGAGGCTGTCGCCCGCCTTTGCGGCGGCGGCGTGCGGGCGCGGGCCGACGATGCTCATGTCGCCCTTCAGCACGTTGAACAGCTGCGGCAGTTCGTCGATGCTGGTCTTGCGCAGGAAGGCGCCGACCCGGGTCACGCGGTCATCGTCGCGCTTCGTGAGCGTCGCGGCCTTGTGGTCGCTCGCCTCGGTGCGCATCGAGCGGAACTTGTAGATGGAGAAGGGGCGTGCATCCTTGCCGATGCGGGGCTGGCGGAACAGGATCGGGCCGGGGCTGGTCAGCTTCACCGCCAGCGCGGCACCGATCAGGACCGGCGACAGGAGGATAGTGGCGACGCTGGCGACGATCAAGTCGAAGAGGCGCTTGATGAGGCGATCACGGAACTGGAGCGGACCGCCAGCGACAATGATGGTGGGCTGACCGTCAAATTCATCCACCCGCGCCGGGGCGAAGCGCAGCAGTTCGGGCACGACGATCTCGCCACGGGCCGACAGCGACTTGAGCGCCGCCGACCAGTCGTCCATCCGTTCGAGCGGACAAGCGACGATCACCCGTTCCGCCATGCCCACCGCCGCCGCCAGCCGCGCCGCCATGTCGGCGTCATGGCGTTCGGGATGGAGATTGGCGGCGTCGGCCTGGATGATGTCCATATGCGGGCCGGTCTCGATCTCCACACCGTCCATGATGACGGCGGTGAGGTGCGGAACATCGCCCAGCAGGCTGACGGCGAGACGCGCCACCGCGATGCGGACGATGGCCAGCGTGGCCGCGCCCAGCACAAGGCCGGCGAGGAAGGTCAAACGCGACAGCTGCTCGGCGATCTTGCCCAGATAGACGATCAGCAGCATCAGCAAGGCCGCCTGCGCCAATGCCAGCAGCGAGCGAAAGATGCCGCGCCGGACATGATCGAGCGTGTTGATGCCATAGGCGCCGCCCTGCACCGCCAGCAGCGCATAGAGCGGCGCGACCATGGCGAACATCACCAGCCCATGCGGCTTGCCCGGCTCCCCCCAGAGCGCGCCCAACACGAAATAATTGGCGGCGAGAAAGGCGCAGAACAGGCCCGCCATGTCCCCCGCCAGACACAGCGCATAGAGCCGCAGCCGCACGATTTCCTTCGAGACTGTCACGGATGCGTCCTGATTTTCGTCATGCGTCCCGTTGGCACCGGCGGGCGTGGGTTGCAAGGGGGCACGCTTACGCAGTCTCCGTTCGTTGCGCGCGTGTCGAGAAACGGGAAGCGCTTCCTGTCCGTTTCTCGACTTCGCTCGAAACGAACGGGCGGTGTGAATTACACCCCGAACAACCGCGTCAGCGCCTTGTCCAGCATCAGCAATTGCCAGAGCAGCCGGCCATGGTCGGACACGCCGGACCGATGGTCGGCGGCGACCTTCGCCAGCATCTTCGTGTCGAACCAGCCGGTCCTGGCCAGCGCCGATCCGCCCGCGATCGCGGTCGCCTCGCCCGCCAGTGCGCCGCGGAACCAGGCGCTGATCGGGGTGACGAAGCCCATTTTCTGGCGATAGAGAATGTCCTGTGGCAGGAACGGCTCCATCGCCTTCTTCATGAGATATTTGCCGCTGTTGCCGCGAATGCGCTGGGCGACGGGCAGACGGGCGGCGAACTCGACGAGCCGATAGTCCAGCAGCGGCTCGCGCGCTTCCAGGCTGACGGCCATGCTCATCCGGTCTGTCTTGGTGAGGATGTCGCCGGGCAGCCAGATGCGGATGTCGGCATATTGCGCCCGGTCGAGCGGATCGCGCGCGGGCGCGTTCGCCATAACCTTGATATAGCGATCCTCGGCCCGATAGGCGCCGAGACGGCTCTTCATGTCCTGGCTGAACAGGCGCTGGCGCAGGGCGTGGGGCGTCACCCCGACCGAGGCGGCATAGGCGTCGCCGCCCTCCCCCGCCAGTTCGAGGAAGGTCGACTTGGCGCGCAGGACGCGCGGCGCCCAGTCGGCCTTGGGATAATGGCGGCCCAGCGTGCCGAACAACGGTTGGCGCACCGAGGCCGGGATCAACCCGCGCAGCCGTTCCCCCTGCATCTGGAAACGGTGCCGGCGATAGCCAGCGAACGCTTCATCCGCGCCGTCACCGGAAAGGGCCACCGTCACCTGTTCGCGCGCCAGTTCGCAGACGCGATAGGTGGGCAGCGCGGAGGCGTCGGCGAAAGGCTCGTCGAAATGGAAGGCCAGCGTATCGATCAGGCCGAAATCGTCGGGCGACACGATCCGGCTGCGATGGTCGGTAGCGAAGCGACGGGCGACACGATCGGCATAGGCGGTTTCGTCCAGGCTGGCGACGTCGAAGCCGATCGTGCAGGTCTTGACTGCGCGGTTCGATGCTTCGGCCATCAGTGCGACCACGCTGCTGCTGTCGACGCCGCCCGACAGGAAGGCACCCAACGGTACGTCGGCCACCATGCGGGATCGGACCGCCTGCCGCATCAGGGCGACCAGTTCCTCTTCCAGCGCCTCCGGCTTGGCCTTGCTGCGATCAGCGAAGCTGACGTCCCAATAGCGTTGTGGTTGCGGCAGGGACCGACCGCGCACCAGCCGCAGCGTCTCACCCGCGCCCAGCTTGCGCACGCCGGCGACAAGGCAGGAATCGTCCGGGACATAGCCGTAGGCCATATAATCCTCCACCGCCGACAGGTCGGGCGCGCGGCGCAGCAGCGGATGGGCGAGCAGGCTCTTCAGTTCTGATCCGAAGATCAGGCTACCATCCGACAGCAGTGCATAATGGAGCGGCTTCACCCCCAGCCGGTCGCGCGCCAGCCAGAGCGATTGCGCCCGCGCGTCGAACAGGGCAAAGGCGAACATGCCGTTAAAGTGGCTGACGCACTCCTCGCCCCATTGGCGATAGCCGTGCAAGATGACCTCGGTATCGCTGCTGGTGCGGAAGACATGGCCCTTCGCCTCCAGTTCCTCGCGCACTTCACCGAAATTATAGATTTCACCGTTGAACACGACGGCAAGACTTTCGTCCTCCGTAAGCATCGGCTGCGCGCCGCCAGCCAGGTCGATGATCGACAGGCGCAGATGGCCAAGGCCCACGCCCGGCGCGGTCCAGATGCCGCTGCCGTCAGGGCCGCGATGCAGCATCGTGTCCAGCATGGCGCGCACCCGCGCCGGGTCGACCGGCTTGGCCGTTTCGAGGTGGAAGATGCCCGCTAAGCCGCACATGCGAATAGGCTCTAGCGAATACCGATGCTGCGGTCAGCCAGAAGTTGCACATCGCCGAGATCAGTGAGGAAGGCGGCGATCGCCGCGTCCGAGGGGTGCCCCTCGCCTTCTTCCGCCGATACGAGGATGGCGATGGCGCGCTGATCCTGTCCCAGCAGGCGGGCCTTCATGGTTTCGAGCTTCACCGCAGGCCTGCTGCCGGTCGGGGCGCCGCCGCCCACGGCGTAGAAACTCACCACATGGCGCACCACCGGACCGGGTGCAGTGATCTGCTCACCACGCGCATCGGAAGGGGCGCGGGCCGGCGAGGACCAGACCCATTCGCTGTCCGGATCGGCCGCCCCCTGCCCGAAGCCTACGAGTTCGCGCTGGTCCTCCTGCCGGTCATAAGTGGCGATGGCTAGGTCCACGATCTGGCCTCGCGCATTCCGATAGCGGCCGCTGACGAAGTGGTCGGCGCCATCGAAGCGAGGCTTCCAGGGATAGGCCTGCCGTACATCGGTCCGGGTCCAGTCGCTGACCGCCGGCATCTCCAGCACCGGGGGCAGCGGATCGGCGGCTGCGGCAGTGGCAGCGAGCCAGAGCGGCGCGGCGATCACCAGCGTCAGCGCGCCGCCTGCCACCCTGCCGACCGGGCCGTTGCGGACCTCATCGCCCTGCAAGGCGCGCGGAACGAACCAGGGATCGCCCGGCTTGCGATCGAAGAAGGGCCAGGCGGTAGCCATGACCACGATCATGATGATCGCGAAGAAGACCCAGCCATAGACGACATGGTCGAAGCCGACCGCCGCATCGACCGTCGTCAGGTGGGCAACCAAAATGGTCGCGAAGGCGCGCACGCCGTTGGCCAGCACCGACAGACCGAGCGCGCCGGCCATAAAGAGGATGCGGCGCGACCAGCGGGTGAAGCAGACGTTGCAGACCAGCGTGCCATAGGCGGTCATCGCGATCAGGAATTTCGCGCCTGAACAGGCTTCGGCAACCTCGAAATAACCTGTCGGCGTGGTGATGAAAATGCCCTCCATATGCGCCGGCACCCCTGACAGATCGAGCAGCAGCATGGCGAGCCGCGCCGTCACCAGTTGCAGCGGCGGCACGATCTCCTCGCCGAAGGGCACCATGAAGAAGGCATAGAAAAGCGGGAAGAGCAGCGCGCGGCCGACAGCCGGGCCGAGCAGCGCGATGGTCGCGCCCTGGAGCATGACGATCAGCGCGCCATGGCGGATCATCGCCACCCCCGCCGCCGCGCCCAGCAACCAGGCAAAGGCTCCTGCGCCCAGCCAGAGCAGCCCCGGCGTCCAGGCGACCGGCTGCAACTGGCGCAGGCCGGGCATCCGCTGCTGCACCAGCCAGGCGATGAGGAAGGGGATGAACAGGCAATGGCCGAAGGTGGAAGCGTTCCACCAGATCGACACCATGCTCCAGACATCATCCAGGAAAAGCGACAGGATGACGAAGGCAACGACACCCAGTGCGGTGAGATGGCCGCGCCAGCCGGTAAGGTCGACCAGTGGCAGGCGGTCGGGCATCAACGCGCGTTCCGTCATGCCACCGCGTCCGCGACCGGAGCCGGGCCAAACAACAGGTCGGGTAGCCGTTTGAGCGTCGCCGACCAGCGGTAGCGCTCTTCCATCCTGGTCCGGGCGGCCTGACCAAGCCGCTCCGCACGGGCCGGGTCGGCCAGGAGGGCGATGATCTTCTCCGCCTCCTGCGCGGGATCGTCGGCGACGAGCAGATGCGATTCATCGCAAGCGTCGATGCCTTCGGCCGCCTGCGACGAGGCGACGACCGGGCGGGCCATCGCCATCGCCTCCAGCACCTTGTTCTGAATGCCGCGCGCGATCCGCAGCGGCGCGACGACGACGTCCGCGGTCGCCAGCCAGCCGCGCACATCGGACACTCCGCCGGTTACGATCACGCCGGGCAGATCGGCCAGCGCCTGTACCGACTTGACCGGATTGCGCCCGACAATGGCGAAGCGGACATCGGAATGGGCTGCGCGGACGAGCGGCAGGGTTTCACGGGCGAAGCTTTCCACCGCCTCCACATTGGGGCGATAATCCATCTGGCCGGTGAAGACGAGCAACGGCCCCTGCGCCGATTCGACCGGCACGAATTCGGCCATCGGATCA
>NZ_DATKFP010000284.1:0-12131 GCF_035511395.1 Sphingobium sp. | reverse complement strand
CGCCCATTGCGGGCATGTTGGGGGATTATTTCGGCCGCCGTCGGCTGCTGCTTGCCGCCTTCCTGCTTTATGCGCTGGTCGGCGTCGCGCCGGTTTTCCTGACCAGCCTGCCTGCCATCCTTGCCTCGCGCGTGGGTGTCGAACATCATGATCGGCATCCCGACCATCGTCGCGGCAGTCTGCCTGATCAAGGCGGACTCCATCCTGCAGACGTTCGGGATTGTCGTCTGAGATGCTGCGCGCGGGATGCGCCTGGCAGACCGGCCAGGTCCGTCCCGCGCCAGCACCGTGCTGGGGGCCGATGGTCGGTCCCCGGAAACCGGCACCTTCGCAAGGTGTCATGAAGCAGGAGGAGAAGGGCACATGGACGAGCGCCTTCCGCAATATCTGCATCGGCCAGTCCAGATCCTGTGGTTTGGATCGGACGAGTTCCTGCTCGCGACCTCGAGCGTTTTCGTGGCCGCGATCGTGGGCGGATTTGTCGGCTGGGCGCTCATCGCCGCCCTTCTCCTTTTCATCCCGTGGAAGCGGAGCAAGCCCAGGGGCTACCTTTCCCATCTCGCCTGGCGCTGGGGCCTGGTCTCCTTCCCCCACTATCCGGGTCCGACGCAGACCCGCTTCTTCGAGTAGACGCGATGGGTATCCTCTCACGCGGGCAAGCGGCCGAAGATCCGCTGCTGGGCAAACCGGCAAGTTTCGGCATCCATCGTTATCTGCAGGGCTCGGCCAATCTCTTCGAGGAGAACCGGCTGCTCAAGGTCGCGGTGGCCGGCTTGTTCGGCGTCACGGTGGTGCTGGGAGCGGTCATCTACACGACCAACCAGAACGCGCGCACCGTGGTCGTGCCCTTCGGCGCTACCGGCGATCTCTACGTCTCGGGCAGCGAGCCGTCCGAAGCCTACCTGGTCGCCATGACGCGCAACATCGTCGCGCTGTCGGGCACCTGGTCGGCCTATTCGGCCGACCGCCAGTTCCAGGAACTGCTGGGGCTTGTCCATCCGTCCGCCTACGGCGCGATGCGCGACAGCCTGAACGCCGTGCTCGACGAACTGGCCGACAATCCAACGCTGTCGATCGCCACTTACATCCGGGGTGACCAGCCGGTGCGCTGGACGCCCCGCGAAATTCTCGTGCCGGTCGAGAAAGTCCGCGTCATCGGCGGGGTGATCCGCAAATTCCGGGGTGTTCTGCGGATCGGCTACCGGATCGAGAATGGCCGTTTCTGGCTGACCCGTCTTTCCGAGGAACAGTTCGATGCCGAAACACGCTGACCGCGGCGCGTCGCTGTGCCGCACTCCGATGCTTTGCCTGCTGTTGCTGGCATCGCCGGCATCGGCACAGGGCATCCAGGCCCTGCCGGACCAGACCAGCCATATCCGCCTTTCCAATCGCGACATCAATCACGTCGTTTGCGAGGGCGGCGAGATCGAGGACGTCAAGTTCTCGGCCGAGAAGGGTCTCGCCGTCGAGAAGGGCGGCGCGGACGCGTGGATCAAGTTCCTGACGCGCGAGTTCGACGACGCCGGCCAAGTCACGCGAACCTATGTGACCCAGCCTGCCGAATTCTTCGTCACCTGCAACGGCGCAACGTACCCGCTCTATGCCGAGCCCGCCGAGATCCCGGCACAGACCGTGGTGCTTGTGCCCGGCGCCCGCCAGCGTGCGCAGGCGAACAGCGATCTGCTCGCCGCGCTCGCCGACGAGGACCGCGCGGTCTCGGTGACGATGGCGATGCTCGACGATCATGTCCCGGCGAGTTTCAGCGAGATAGCGCCGTCGGGCATGGCAATACGGCTTGTTTCTCTGCCCGCCCTTTCGCTCGCCGAGCAGCGCCGGATCGCCATCGAAGGCACCGGGCTCTCCGCCTCGGAATATCGGCTCCAGGCCGCCGCGCCGATGGTGCTCGACGAGCGCCAACTGGTCGATGCCGGTCTCGGTGAGCGTATCTTCGCGATCACCCTCGATCGTGTGCGCCTCGCCGCCGGAGAAACCGCCCGCCTCGTGGTCGTGCGCCGGGGCGCGGGACAATGAGCGGCCCGGACGACAAGGCCACGGGAGACCCTGAGCCGCGCTCGGCCTATCAGACCCACCTGGCCGAACGGGCCGGGCGCGAAGTTGAGGATGTACTCGCTCCTGCCGGGATTGGCGCAGCTTTCGGTCTTCCCGACTGGAAAGCGCAGTGGAACCGGCTGTCCGCGAAGCAGAAGCTGCGCGCGCGTCAGCTCGCCGTCGCTGCCGCCGTCGGGGTACTGGGATTGGCGCTCTACATGGCCTCGGGGCGCAAGGAAGACGTGAAGAGCGCGGACCCCGCCGCCTCGCTCAACATGGGCGCGGGACTGCGCGGAGACAGCCTCGAAGTGAAGCTGCGCGGCGACCTCAAGAAAGTGCTTGATGGCCAGCAGCTGCTCGGAGACCGGGTTAGCGCCATCGAGGAAGGCAAGGTGGCCCCCGGCAGCAAGTCGCCTGCGGCTACCCAGGGCAGCGATGGCGATCTGCCGCCCGCGCTGCCGGACACCGTCCCGGCCCTGCCCTATCCTCCCGAGACGGGCGACATTTCCGCAGATGCCGACAGATTGCCCGCGCCGCCGACGGGTCCCGCATCCGTGGCGCCACCCGCTCCGCCGATCGAGAAGACGGTCGGCGCGATCGGCTCGGCGACCGGCGTGGTCGTAAACGCCGGCGGACCACAGGGCACCGCCGATGCCGCGGCGTCGTCCAAAAAAAAGAATCGGACGATCTATTTACCGCCTGGTTTCATGAAGGCGCGGCTCCTGACGGGGATCGACGCGCTGGCGAGCCGGGACGCCACGAGCAATCCAGAGCCCATCATCGCGAGGGTCCAGGCGCCCGCAGTCCTGCCAAATGAAGTCAAGGCGAACCTGGCCGGCTGCTTCGTCATCGGCAACGCCACCGGCAGCCTCGCAAAGGAGCGGGTGGAGATCCAGCTCGTCTCGCTCTCCTGCGTCGATTTCGACGAGCATTCCGTGGTCGATCAGCCCGTCAAGGGCTTCTTCGTAGACACCGACGGCAAGAAGGGGCTCTCGGGCAAAGTGGTGACCCGCGTCGGCGCGACGCTCGCCCGTGCCTTCATCGCCGGCACCATCAGCGGCATTTCGCAATCGGTCGAAAGCACGTTCGGCAGCACGTCGACCTCTGCGCTGGGATCGGTGCGCACTCTCGATGCCGCAGACGCCGCCAAGACCGGGATCGCCGGGGGCCTTTCCAAGTCCTCGGACAAGCTCACCGACTTCTACCTCGATCTCGCCCGGCAGGCGGGGCCTATCGTCGAGGTCGGCGCCGCCAAGGACGTCGTCGTGGTGATCCAGGAGGGCGTGACCCTCGAGATCAAGCCCGGCGCCACCGCCAAATTCTGACCCCCCGCCCACCGGAGACAGGAACATGACCATGCTACGTCCCGCATTGCTGGCTCTTCCCCTCCCTCTCATTGGCCTGTCGGGCTGCGCGGCGATCGGCTCTGTGATGTCGCCCTACAGCGAGAAGTTCTCCTGCAAGAACAGCGACCATGGCCAGTGCATCCATCCCGACCAGGCCTATGCCGATGCGCTGGCCGGAAGGCCGTCCAGGTCCGCTCCGGCCTTCACCAACGATCGCAAGCTGCTTGTCCAAGAAGATGCGCATGCCATCGAGGGGCGTACCTTGCCGGCTCCTCGATCAGCGACGACGGCGCTTGCACCCAATCGCCGGGGCACGAAGCTTCCTGCCGCCGCCCCCTTCACGCAGCCCAACATCGGCGCAGTGGTCGAGAGCCCTTCCTCGCCGATGTTGCGGCCCTCGCGAACGGTGCGCACGCTGATCCTGCCCTATGCGGACAAGCAGCGGCCGGGTCGCCTCTATTTGCCGCGCTACATCTATTCGATCGTCGACAAACCCGCTTGGGTCGTCGGCGACTATCTCGTCGAGCCCGGCGGCCGGGTTCCCGCGCCTCCCGTGCTGCGTACCGCGCGCGAGAGCGATCCGGCAGGAACCGCTGAGCCGATCACCGGTGCAAACCCCGAAGCCCTCGAACCGGAGCGCCGGCCATGAGCGCGAGAAATACCCGGGGCGGTCTCAGCTACCAGCGCCTGCGCGCGGCGGTGACGCGCGATGCCTATTCCGACTTCCTGCCGATGCTGGCCTGGGTCGAGGAGGAAGAGGCCTTCCTGTGCATCGACGATGGATGGGGGCAGGCCTGGGAGCTTGTGCCCGCCGCCTACATGTTCGCCCATGTCCAGCAGGCGCTGCTCGGACTGCTCAACATCCATTTCCCCGAAGGAACGGTGCTGCAGCTCATCACCTTCGCCGATCCGCTCATAGACCCTGCGCTCGACGCCTATCTCGACCTCAAGGTCCGGCCCGATCCCTTGGTGCAGGCCTCGGCGCGGCGGACCGCCGACTACCTGCGGGCCGGAACCCGCGGCCTCGACTCCCTGCACGGTATCCCTGTGCGTGACTTTCGCCTGTTCCTCGCGGTGAAGACGCGGGTGAAGCTGGGCGCCGACTTGCGTCGGCAGGTCGAAGAGCAACTGGCGAAGATGGGCATCCGCCGTCTGCCGCCGTCCGAGCTTGTCAGCTTCTACCGGCGGATATTCAACGGCGTCTTCGCGTCTGCGCCCGGCGTTTTCCTCCAGGACGGTGTCAGCGGCATGCCCGCGCCCTCGGTGGCGCGCCAGATCATCGAGGCGGGACCGGACCTCTTTTTCGAGGGACCGGAAGTCTTCCTCGGCAACCAGGTCGCGCGCTGCCTGACACCCAAGGCGCCGGCGCGGCGTATCACCGCCGAGCGCGCCAACCGTCTGATGGGCGGAATGCGCGGAAGCGCGGAGGACAGCGATCAGATCGGCGGCCCGTTCCTCTCCTGTCTCTCGGTGCTGTTCGACCATTCGCAGTTCGAGATTCACAAGCGCGCCCAGATCCTTTCCGCGCAGAAGGCTGCGGGCAGCTTCGCGGTCGAGGTCGGCAAGCAGATCGAGGAGATCGGGTGGATCCTCGACGAGGCCTCGAACAGCCGGTTCGTCTCGGTGATCCCGACGATGTGGGTGCTGGGCCGCGACAGTGCGCACGCGCGCGACATGGCCGCGCGTGCCAAGCGGCTGTGGGAGTCCGAACCGCTGCCATTCATGGTCCAGGAGGAAAGCTATCTGCTGCCGGTGCTGCTCGCCGCCAGCCTGCCCTTCGGCCTCTATCCCGAAAAGCGTACGATGAGACTGCTCGAGCGCGACTTCCGGATGCCGGTGAAAGCCGCAACGCTGATGGCGCCGGTGCAGACCGATTTTCGCGGGGGCGGGCGCCCGGCACTGCTTTACGTGGGCCGCAAGGGACAGCTGATCACGCTCGACCTCTTCGATCCCAGGATCAACAACTACAACTTCATCGTCTCGGCCGAATCCGGCGCGGGCAAGAGCTTCCTGCTAAACAATCTGTGCCAGCAATATTACGCGCAAGGCGCGCTGATCCGGATCATCGATATCGGCGGCAGCTATCGCAAGCTCTGCACGCTGTGCTCTGGTCGCTATATCGACATCGGCGAGGAACGCCTTGTCCTCAACCCCTTCGACATGGGGCTCGCGCTCGATGGCGAGGACAAGCAGTCGGCGATCGCCATGGCGGTCGCGATTGTCGCGGAAATGGCCAATGCCGCCACCCGCAAGCCCGTTTCCACCTCGCAGTGGAATCTCCTTAAGTCCGCAGTCCAGTGGACGGTCGACGGCGGGCGCGGCGAGGACGGCATCGATGCGGTTCGCCAATGGCTGGGGCGCTATCCCGAGAATGCTGTCTCAGACCTCGACCGCGTCGAGCATCTCGTGCCCGTCGCGCGCGAACTCGCCTTCAACCTGCGCGACTTCGGATCAGGGGGCGCTTACGGTCACTTCTTCAACGGCCCCTCGACCTTCGATATCCGCAGCGACGAATTCGTCGTGCTCGAGCTGGAACGACTGAAGGCACTGCCTGACCTTTTCAACGTCATCGTCATGGTGGTGGTCAACGCCGTCACCCAGGAGCTCTATCTCTCCGACCGCGGTCGACCTCGCTTCGTCCTGTGCGACGAGGCCGCGCAGTTCATGACGCGCAGCGACGGGCAGGATCTCTCGCGGCTCGCCGAGGCATTCGGCCAGGGCTATCGCCGGGCACGCAAATACCAGGGCAGCTTCGGCATCGTCCTTCAGAGCATGAACGATCTGACGCTGTTCGGCGGTACCGGCCAGGTGATCCTCGAGAACGCGGCGACGAAGTTCCTGCTGCAGGGCTCGACCTACGACAAGGCGGTCGACAACAAGATCCTCGACTATTCAGGCTTCGTCCTCGACCTCCTCAAATCGGTCCGCAATGCCAAGCCGAACTATTCCGAGGTGTTCATAGATTCGCCGCTTGGCCTCGGCATTGCGAGGCTCGTGGTCGATCCCTTCAGCTACTGGATCAACACTTCGGCGCCGGGCGAGGTCGCCGCCTTCGAGGCGCTGCTGCGTGCCGGACGCAGCCCGCTGGAAGCCGTGTGCGAACTGGCCGGCGTCGATCCCGTGCAGATCCTGGGTGATGCCGGCGGCCACGAACGCCTGTGGTACGGTCAATCGGATGGGGCCTCGGCATGACACGCACGCGCGCCCCGCATTCCGACCAGTTGTTGCTCGACTGGGAGCAGGACCCGGCCGTTCGGGCCGCCATCGAAGCGAGAATTGCCCGGCGAGCAAAGGCAGCCGCCTTGCGCTGGCGGTTGCGGCTCGTTGCCATCGAAACCTTCATGATGGGCGCACTGGTGACGATAACTGGCATCGCGCTTCATCAGCCTTTTCTCTCCGCGCTGCGCGCCGGGATCATCGTTGCTGCCGGCTGCTTTGCGAGCGGCATGTTGCTGATCGGTCTTTCCGGCGCATGCGGGAAGCTGGTGTCGCGCGTGCGGCAGTGGAGGCATCGGTGAATGGCATCTTCTCCTCGACGCCGGCCCCAGGGGCTGTCCGCCTTTTGGTCGGCAGCCACGGCCTCCTGCTGGTGCAGTCCTGCATCGCCTGGCAGCTGCCCGCCATGCCCGATCGGTTTCGCCTGCTGGTGATCATTACCGCGATCATCGCCCTTACCGCCCTGATCAGCGCGGCGATGGGCCAGGCTTGCAATCGCGACGAGCCCGGATGGAGACGACGTCATGAGCGCTAGTCCCTTGTGTCGCTATTCCCTGTGCGCACTGATGGTACCTGCCGCCATTCTGGCGACGTCGACCCTCGCGCTGGCCGCGACCAGCACCATCGGTCGCACCTGGCCGATCGCCGAACCCGACGCGCTGAGCGAGATCGAAGGCCGGGCGGCGCGCGTTCCCGATATGACGACGGCCTTCGGGCCGCGCGGACGCTGGTCGGCGATGAAGGCGGCGTCGCTCGGAGTTGCCCGCGCGGATCGGACCCGCACAGTAGTCCCTTTCTATACGCTCGAGCAGGATATCCGCCTGCCAGAGGGCAAGCTGCTCTATGCGAAGGGCTACAGCTTCAATCCCCTCGCCTATGTGTCGTTGCCTCAACGGCTTATCGTCGTACATCCGCGCGAGCTCGACTGGGCGCTACGCACCGCAAGGCCCTCCGACTTCATCCTGCTCGCAAGCGGCACTCCCGGCGATGCCGACGCGATCACTCTCGGCGAACGCCATGGCAGGGCACTCTTCCTGCTCGAGGAGAGCGTCAAGCGCCGGCTCGGGCTGACCGTCGCGCCGGTGATCGTCGCGCAGGACGGCCAGAAGCTGGTGCTTACGGAAGTCGGCGTGATTGAAGCGGACAGGGCCAAAGCCGCGCGAAAGGCACCGCGATGATTATCCTTGTCACCGATAGGTTCGGCCGCGGATCAATGTCCGATCAGTTCGCGCAGCGTTGCGATCGGCAGGAACAGACGAAGGGGCTGCCCCGGAAGCTCCGCGAATCCATGTCGCAGGTAGAAGTCCTTCCGCCGGATGACCTGGACAGCATCTCCGCAATCGAGAACGTCGATCAGGACCAGCGCTATTCCGACCGAGCGTTCGGCCTCGACGATGCGCCAGAGGCTGTCGACGAGCAGGTCACGGCCAAGGCCCCTGCCTTGGACGCGCCGGTCGACGCCGATCATCGAAATGAAGACAGCCGGGATTTCTCCATGGCCGGGCCGCGTCCTTGCATAGCGTGCCGGCAAAACCCGGTACTCGATGGCCGAAGCGTTCTGGGCATAGAAGCCCAGCACCTTGCCCTGCCCACCGTCCAGGACGAACGTTCGCAGATTCGCGGCGCGGGTCAGCTTGGCTGCGGTCTGGCGGAAGAAATTATCGACCTGCGCGACACCGCTTTCGAATGTCGAACGATCGTGCCGGGCGACATCGAGCGGCTCGGTAATGGGTCGGTACATGCGCCTGCGCGTCGTTCAGTTGGACAGGTAACGATCGCGATACTGGGCAAATGCACTGCGCATCGCCTCGGTCGGCGGAGAGGGATTCTCGAGAGCGTCAAGCAGAACGACCGCGTCTTCTCCGCGAAGAACCGTCCGCTCCTGCGCTTCGATGACCTCGAGCGCGGCCTTGTAAGCCGCGTTCATGGCGAAAGTGGAATCGTCGACACCCGAAACCGCCGCCGCATACCGGATGACCTCCTTGATACGCGGCTTCGTGCGGAAGCTCATACGCTCGGTAGCGCGCTCGTCGACCTTCGAAGCAATATCCACGAACTTGTTCATCACTCTCGCCTTCGATACTTGGCGCGCCCGATGTACGCCAATCTGGCGCACATTTCAATGCCGCTACGGAAGTCCGTGCTCTCCCGCCGCGTCGGAAAGATGGTTCCATTGCCATCGCGGCGCGGTGTCCTCGCGCTTGGCGCCGTCTTTGCGGCGCTGGCGATCGCCTCTCCCGCCCATGCGTCCAAGTGCGAAGCGGGCACGGTGTTCAACCCGATCACCAAGGTGCGCTGGAACTGCATCTTCCCGATCACCATCGGCGGGGTGAAGGTCGGCCCCAGTGAACCGCTAAGCAAGGCGCTCGACGCCCAATCGGCGTCCAAGCCGCTCTGCGCCTGCCGCAAGGGCGTGACCTTCTGGTTCGGGGTGAAGGTCAGCTTCTGGTCCCCCAACCGCATGGTCGATGTCGTGACCGAGCCGGGCTGCATGATGGCGCTCGGCGCGGACATCATGCCGACCGGCGGCAAATTGCAGGGGAGCCAGAGCAGCCTCGCCGACGGCACCAATACGCGCAAGATGTTCGCACAGATGCACTACTACATCTCGCCGGTCTGGAAGATGCTCGACATGTTCACCGACCTGCCCTGCATCGAGGACGACGGCTTCGACGTCGCCCTCATCACCGAGGTCCTGCCGACCTGGCAATCGGCGACGCTGGGCGCGATTATCCAGCCAGAGGCGATCCTGTTCGGCAATCCGGCCGCGGGTCTCGCCTGTATGTCCGACAGCGCCGCCGCAGCCGCGGGCAAGGTCGTCGATCCGTTGTTCTGGTGCATGGGCTCGTGGGGCGCGACCTATCCGGTTGCGGGCGACATTCATTTCGGGGACAGCGTCGAGGCATGGGCGGGTCTTGCCGCGCGTGGCCTCTTCATGATGGGTCGGCTCGGCGCGCTCACCATCAGTTCGGCCGACGGCTGCTCCTTCATCCCCCAGCCGGTGTGGACCAAGAGCCGCTACAAGTTCCAGCTGATGGAGCCGGTCAAGGGCGGCAGCTGCGTCAATGTCGGCCGGCCCGGCGCGCTCTGGACCAGCGCGAAGCATGCGCCCGGCAAGGACAACGCCCAGTTCATGCTCTTTGAAAAGACGATCTGCTGTGCCGGGGTATCGACGCCGTGAGCAGGTCGCCTTCCGACAACCGCGTGAAAACGCCCGGGATCAGCCGGTGGCCTGCCCGTCAGCCCATCAGCCCGAGCGTTTCCATCGCGGTCAGACCGGCGCCGTTTCCCCCCTGCGGTGTCGGTCGGACGGTCGGCGTGGCCTTCAACACAGACGATGGACAGGCGGTGCTCCCCTCCTCGCCGTATGTCGTCGCGGCCACGCTGACCGTCTTCGAGGGGCAGGCCGTGTTCAGGGCCGAGAGGCCGCTCACCGACGGCGGTGTCCTGCTGTTCCGTTTGTGTCGCGGCTCGCGCGGCGTCGTTCCAGGCGAGATCCAGCCATGAAGGCGCGCGCCCTGCTCCTTGTCACGGTGCTCGGGCTTTGTGTGCCGCTGCACGCGCAGACGCCGGAGGACCGCGCCCGCGCCGCGGCCGCCGCCGCCCGCGCCAAAAGCGCTGAGAGCGATGCGCTGCTCGATAACTACGTGACGCCGGGTATGGCGGGCCGGAGCATCACCACGGTGGACTCCTCCAAAGCGTTCACTCCCGATCTCGCCTGCCAGAAGACCGCGACCTATCTGGAACTGCTCGCGCAGCCAGGCGCCACCGGCGATATCGGCACGCTCAGCATTTCACGGGACAGCGATCTCGACGGCAGGTTCGACGAGGCGCTGACGGTGCCCGTCGTGACCTCTGGCATCTGCGCGAACGGGATCATCTCCTGCAACCCGGGGACGTGGGACGCCTGCCGGTTCTTCCGCTGGGACACAGCGGGTTCGGGAGCGCTCAAGCTCAGCGAGGTCGAGCTGAGCGAACTCGCGGGCTGTTACTGCGTCAACAACAGCTGCGGCAACAACCTGGTGTGGGGTGACATCGCCTCGGTGCTGAAGGACCTCGGTGGCGGTGTGGTCGGCGCGCTCACCACTTCGGACACGCGCATCGCTATTTCGCAAGCGTCGATCGATGGGCCGGTCATCAGTTACACCGGCGCCCAGACGACCTCGTGCACAGCGCAGTCCGATGTCGGCGCCGCCGCGTACAAGAGCAATCCCGGCGCCATCTCCAGCGACGCCTCCGCCGCCGCGCAGGCCAGCAGCGTGTTCCAGGCGCTCGCCGCCTCTTCGACCGGGACCGGCACTTCCGAGGTCAGCCGCAGCTGCACCATCACCCGGCAGATCGCCCAGGAAGAAATCACAACCGAGAAGGTCATCGACCGGATTGCCGGTGGCTATGCGACGTTCGTCACGGGCACCGGGAACGTCACCTTTCTCATGGGCTCGCCGTCCGACAACAGCCTCACGGGCGGATCCTGCTCGATCTTCGATTTTCACATGACGCTGCGGGTCAAGGACACCGGTCGCCTGCGACAGGTTCTGCTCACCCGCTTCGGCGCGGATGACTGGGGGCAGATCCGGGTCGATGGCGAACTGCTGGGTTCCGGGCCGCAGGCCTGGACCGGAACCGGATTGCCGCCGGGCAAGTGCGAGAAGAAGGGCGCGTTCTACCTGGACCCCGCGCTCGATCTGACCTCGCGAATGACACAGGGCGATCACGACATCTGGCTGCGCGTCGCGGTTGCCGAGGGCGGCGAAGCCTATGCCGCGATCGATGCAAGCGTCGATGCCGGCTGCCAGACGAGCGAGCAGCTGGTCGATACCTGTTCCGGCTATGGGGCAAACGATGCCTGCCGGCTGCAGGATGAAGTGGTCGACGGGGTCACGACGTTTCGCAGCGGCGTCAACACCGGCCTTTCGCCGCTACCCCAGATGCGGATGTTCGGAACCGGCGCCTGCACCGCGCAAATCGCCCGCGACTTCTTCCTGCGCGAGCGGACCTACCGGTGCACCGTCGATCTGGGAGCGGCGGCCCAGCCCGATCTCTCGCGCGGCGCCTATGTCATCGATCACTCGGCCGAGACCCTGCTTGCCGACCGGGTGGCGAACGCCGACGGCAGCTACAGTCTCACCACCCGCAACTTCTCGATGCCCGATCGCGGCAGCGTCAACGCCTGCGAGCCGATCTGCAAGACCCGCAAGGCCCAGGCGAACATGGCCGTCGCGCCCGATGGCGTGACGGGTTCGAAGCAGACCGATCCGACAGGCTGGGACTATTACTACCGCACCTGCCAGGACAGCAACGTCTGCCCGGCCGGGGAAGGTGAGGAACTCGTGGAGGGCTGCGGATGCCTCGATGATTTTCCCGAAGCGGCGGTGATGATGCAGTCGGTGCGCCTCGGCGGGGCGGACATGGTCTGCACGAGCAGCGTGCGATGAGCGCCGCCCGGTCCCACCTTGCAGCCGCCATGCTGCTCATGATCGGCGTGCTGGTGTTCCCGGCGAGCGCCGCCGCCCAGCAGCT
>NZ_DATKFP010000283.1:0-2705 GCF_035511395.1 Sphingobium sp. | reverse complement strand
GACCTCCAGCATCGCCGCGCTCCCGCCCTAGTTCAGCCCCTGCGCATTCAGCCCGCGCGAGAAATTGAGCGCGGAGGCCATGCCCGGCGTCATCGAGTTCTGCAGGGTGGACTCGAGCATGATGCTGCGGTTGATGATCTGCATCGTCACCTGCAGCTTGTTGTTCAGCCGCACATCGCGCTGGCTGAACTTCGCGCGCGTGGCCGCGATCTGCTGTTTCCACTGCGTCGCGGTTTCCTGGTCGAAGGTCTGGTAGTGGACCTTCGCCTGCTCGACCCGGTCCAGCATATTGTCGAGCATGGCGGACAGGAGATCGACCGCGACGATCTCGGACAGCGTCTGGATCTCGCCGTCGGTCAGCGCATAATGCGCATAGGCCTGCACGGCGAGGATTTTGTAGATCGGCACCGTCGCCAGATTCAGCAGCTGCTTTTCGGCCGCGTTGAGCGGCGTGTCGGAGCGGATCTTGTCGCTCATCGACTTGATCATCGTCGCAATGCGCGGGCGCAACGCCGAGGACGCAGGGACCGACAGCGTCTGCTCGCCGACGTCGTAGCAATTCTCGTCGTTGCATTTGAGCATCTTGACCGGCGGCGCGTCCGCCGTCCCGTCGAGCAGCGCCGTCACCACCGCCTCTTCGGCCGGACCGAACATCACGACCTTGCCGCCGACGCTCGGATCGGTCGAAGGCGTGGTCACGACCGTGCCCACCAGTGTCATCACATATTCGGAGAAGGACTGATCGAACGCCCCAAACTTGGCCGATTTTCTGAGCGCCTCCCAGGTGTAGTTGTGCGGCTCACCGACCAGCTGATCCTTCATCGATGCGTCGGTATTGCCCGCGATGGTGGAATCGCGCCGGTTGCCGTTATTGCAGCCTTGGCGGGAGGCGGCCCAGTCGGAGAACACGCCCTGGCTGTTGCCCACGGCCTCGCAGATCGTCGCCCGCGTCGAATCCATCTGCGGCCAGATTCCGCCGACCAGAGCCTGCGCGGTCTCGCAGCTAGAGATATTCATCTGGTTCAGAAGCTGCGCCTTCTGGCTGAACTCATCCATCACCTTCCCGATCTCCGGCGAAACGGAATCGATCGCGAGCTTGAACGCGAACCCGAGAGCATTGTTGGCCGTCGCTTTGAGCATAGCCACGATTTCGGAGGCGTTGATGAACGAGAAGCTGCCCGAGAAGAGGTCGATGCCCCCGCAGCCGGCCCGGGCGCTGGGAAGCTGGAGATTGAACGGTTGCACGCTCTTCTGCGGGAAACGCGTCCAGACATTGCCGAGCGAATAGTAGCCTGCCGACTGCCCCTGATAGGCCGACGGACCCGTGACATTGGCAGCGCCGCCCGCGTCCGAGAAGAAATTGTTCATCTCGGAGGCGACATCGGCGCGCGCCACGCCAACAATCGCGAAATTGAGCGCGGCGACCATCGCCATGGAGGCGCCCGCTGAGCGGAAGAAGCGGCGCGCACGCCCTTTGCCACGATGCTGTGCCATCAGTAATCGCTCCCAACCTTGGTGTTCGTGAGCGTGAAGATCCGGTCCATGATCTCATCCGCACTGAGAATGCCGTAGCCGATCGGAATCGTGCGCTTCGTCACGGTATCGAACAGGACGAGCGCCGGCGTTTCGTTGCCCGGCACACCCATCCGGGCGCGCTGCCCAGAGTCGACGACATAATTCGGGAATTCCCGGCTCGGCCCGCCGTCCATCGACACCGCCATCACCGCCATGCGATGGCTGTCGGTCACCGAGCGCAGGATCGGCGCGAACAGCTCGCAGGCGCCGCAGCTCTGAGCGTAGAAATAGAACAGCCCGTAACGCTGACCCAGATTGGTGAGGACCGCGTCACGATCGGCCTTCCGGTTATCGAGCCAGGCGCGCTTGCCGACCGTCGAGACCGGCCTTTGCAGCGTGTAGTCGATGTCGGGATTCTGCCACAGCGCGCGCTGCCAGACGTCGGAGAAGGTCGACGCCCGGTCGAGCTGCTCGCGCTGGAAGCGGACATAAGCGATGACATTCTCCTCCGACGGTTCAAGGATCGCCTTCGCCTTCAGTTCGTCGAGATGCTTGGTGATCGCCGCCATGCGGTCGACGGCGCTCTGCTGTGGCGGTGCAGCCGGCGCTTCCCGCGGCACGGCTTTCGGCTTGTCGCAATAGAACCATTGGCCGAGTTTTCGCTCGCCGCAGTAGAAGTCGTCAGGCCGGCTCTGCTCGATCGTATCGGACGGCGGCGACGCGTCCTGCGCCATGAGCGGCGACGCCAGGCCAACGCCCAGGGCGACCAGCATCGAGAGTCTAGCGATCATCGACATCGCTCATCGTCCTTTCAGCGGCTGAGGCAGAATGCGCGGAAGAATGGGTAGGTGGTGTGGAGGCTGGCCCGCCGTCCCAGGCCGAGAAGTGGACGCAGCAATCGGCCACGCTGGCTATAGGGGTGCCGCAGCGATGGGGTTGCGCCGCTGCCGGGGTCGGCACCGTGAGCGATGCAAGAAGGGCGGGCAGCTCGATGATGAAGAACGGCATGGTCCTATGTCCTTGGGCAGGTGCTGCGGCTCGGCGGCAAGGAGATGGTTTCGCCCATCTCACTTGCCGTGAAGGTCGTAGTAATTCTGAATTTTCTGCTGGATTTCGGTCATGGTCTGGACTTCATCAGGCAGCTTGGCCGCATCCATGAAGTCCGCGTAGACCTCGGTGAAATCCATCAC
>NZ_DATKFP010000282.1:0-4659 GCF_035511395.1 Sphingobium sp. | reverse complement strand
CGCGGCATGGTCCTCTCGCCTGAGCAGCGCGGCGCGCTCGAACACGTGACCGACGCACGCGGGATCAGCAGTGTCATCGGCTATGCCGGCACCGGCAAGAGCGCGATGCTCGGCGTGGCGCGTGAGACATGGGAAGCGGCGGGCTACGAGGTGCGCGGCGCGGCCTTGTCCGGCATCGCCGCCAAGAACCTCGAGACCGGCTCGGGGATTGCCTCGCGTACGATCGCCAGCTTCGAACACCAATGGGGCCAAGGCCGCGAATTGCTGACTGACAAGTCCGTTCTCGTCATTGACGAGGCGGGTATGATCGGCACGCGGCAGATGGAGCGCGTGATGCGCGAGGCGGAAAAGCGCGGGGCCAAGGTGGTGCTGGTCGGCGATCCCGAGCAGCTGCAGGCAATCGAGGCGGGGGCGTCGTTCCGCTCGATTGCCGAGCGCCACGGCGCGGTCGAGATTACCTCGATCCGTCGGCAGTCCGTGGACTGGCAGCGCGATGCGACGCGCCAGCTCGCCACCGGCCGGACAGGCGAGGCGCTCTCGGCCTACGAACAGGCCGGACACGTCCATGCCGCCGAAACGCGCGAGCAGGCGCGCACAGCCCTCATCGAGCGCTGGGACAGGGAACGGCAGGCCCGGCCCGATGCCAGCCGCATCATCCTCACTCACACCAATGACGAAGTGCGCGAACTCAACGATGCGGCCCGGACCCGCCTGCGGACAGCGCAGATGCTGGGGCAGGATGTGGGGCTGGTGGTCGAGCGCGGCGAGCGCAGCTTTGCGTCCGGCGACCGTGTGATGTTCCTGAAGAACGAGCGCGGCCTGGCAGTGAAGAACGGCACGCTTGGGACGGTCGAGCAGGTCAGCAGGACTGCCTTGCGCGTGCGGACGGACGACGGGCGCTCGGTCGCCTTCGACATCAAGGATTATGCCCATGTCGATCACGGTTACGCGGCGACGATCCACAAGGCGCAAGGCATGACAGTGGACAATGTCCATGTGCTGGCAACGCCGGGGCTCGATCGCCACGCCTCGTATGTCGCGCTTTCGCGGCACCGGGACAGTGTCGACCTTCACTATGGCCAGGATGACTTTGCCGATCGCGGTCGGCTCGTCCGCGCGCT
Organism: Sphingobium sp.; assembly: GCF_035511395.1. Classification (GTDB taxonomy): domain Bacteria; phylum Pseudomonadota; class Alphaproteobacteria; order Sphingomonadales; family Sphingomonadaceae; genus Sphingobium. The sequence goes on along the minus strand of NZ_DATKFP010000282.1, from coordinate 3,538 downwards.
CAGCCGCGAACGCGGCAAGGACATGGTGTCGGATTACGCACGTGAGCCTGCACCTGTGCCGAAGCCTGAAATCACACCGACGCCGGAGCGCGAACCACAGGCTCGGCGCGATCCTTTCGCAGGGCTACGATTGAAGGTGCAGCCGGAGCCAACGCCTCGTCAGGCCAGCCCTCGCGATGTTGCCGTCGCGCGCTACGCCCGCGCTGTGCGCGACATCGAGCGCATGCAGGGTCAGGGGCTCACTCCGATCGTCAGCCAGAGGCAGGCCGTCGAACGGGCCAGCCGCGACCTCGATGCCCAGCGCCCGAATGGCGCGGAGGATGCCTATGCGGCGATGCGCAGGGACCCGTCGCTGATGGACGAGGCTGTAAAAGGGAAAAGCGTTCGCGCCATCCAGGCTATGCAGATGGAAAGTGAGATCCGTGTCGCGGCGGATCAGCGCGCCGACCGCTTCGTTGAGGAATGGCAGACCCGCACCCGCCAGTTCTTGCGGCTGCAGAAGATGGGCGATCATCTTGGTGCCGATCGCGCGGCGGAGCGAATCGACTATCTGTCAAAGAGCTTCCATCGCGACCCGGAACTGGAATCCCGGCTTCGCATGAGGTCTCATGAGCTGGGCTTCAAGCCCCGGGAGGGGAGCAGCTTGTCTCGCGACATCCAGGAATGGATCGGCCGCTCGCGCTCGCGTGGCCTTGAGCGATAGGCTTCGTGCATGACTGAACTCAATTCACCAGCCGAGCTGGATGCCACCGAGGCGTTCGAGGCGATGAACCGCCGCCTTGCCGGACTGTCAGCAGCCATCGACGGTTTTGCCATGCGTTTCGATGATCTGCGGGAGCGCGACTACAGTGAGGATCTGGCTCAGATCGACGAACGCATCGAACGGCTGGCAGAAGGGATCAAAATCCTCAGCCGCCGCCCGGCGATGGCTTTGACACCGGAAAGGATCGCGGGCCAGATCGACGAGGCAGCAAACATTGCGCGGAAGGCTGAGCAGGCGGCGTGGGGGCAAGCGCGGCAGCAACTCAACCTTGAGGCGAGCTCAATCCGGGAAGTCGTCTATTCCGCGCGGGAAGCCGCAAAGCAGGATCGATGGCTCATGGTTTGCATGGGAATAGGCATCGTGGTTGGCGCGATGCTGATGTTCGTGGTGCCTCGCGCCGCGCTGGACGTCGCTCCCAAAAGCTGGCTGTGGCGGGAAAGGACCGCCGTTGAGGCGATGAATCGAGATGGTTGGACTGCCGGTGAGCAGTTGATGCAGGTTTATGATCCGAAGCGATGGGAAGGCGTGGCGCTATTTCTGCGCCTGTCAGAAAGGGAGCGCGCCAAGTTCTCGTATTGCATCCAACGAGCGTATGATAATGCGAAAGGCACCACTTGCCGCATCCGCTCGGATGTCCCCGCGAAGAGCAAATGATTGTTCGTCCATGGATGCATTTGGCACCGCCCTTCCGATCCAGCCTATAGACTCGCACGCTTGCCCAAGTCGCACTTTGATTTCTAACTACCGAAGCTCGACGACCAAGTGCGCCGCAGGGTTGTCGTACAGGCCGAGATCGGCGATCTTGCATGGTCGGCCGTCGTGCTGTGGAAATGTGAATGGAGGGATCGCGCTTTGCTACAATCGCGCATAAGGTCATTCCTCGATGATGCGCTCGATTGAACTCTTCGCGGGAGCCGGTGGGCTGGGAATAGGGCTTCACCAGGCTGGATTTCGGCCAGTGAGTGTAATTGAGCTCAACGCCTATTGCTGTGATACCATACGCGAAAACCAAGAGCGCGGGATCACGACTGTCGAGAACTGGCCGGTGGCTCATTGCGATGTGCGGACCGTTGATTTCAATCAGTTCGAGGGATGTGTGTTGATTGCCACTGAGAAGTGACCCGGGGGGCGTATAAATTACCATTGAGAATTGACCCATGTTTCCCTCGCCTCCGGCTGCCAGTCGGAGGGTCGTGGAGTGATCGACATGGACTTACTCAGTGTGATCCGCCGATGGCATTTCCGGCAGAAGATCCCCATTCGGGAGATCAAGCGCCGGACCGGCCTATCTCGCAACACCATCCGTAAATATCTGCGTTCTGATGCGGTTGAGCTCAGCTTCAGGGTTCCGGTCCGGCCGAGCAAACTCGACCCTTTTGCCGAGAAGCTGACGGCTTGGCTGCGGGCGGAATTCAAGAAATCCCGCAAACAGAAGCGGACTGCCAAGCAGTTGTACGTCGATCTGGTGAAGCTGGGTTACGATGGCTCTTATAACCGGGTGGCCGCCTTTGCCCGGCGGTGGCGGACCGAGCTTCAATATGAACAGCAGACCAGCGGGCGTGGGACATTCGTACCTCTGGTCTTTCAGCCTGGCGAGGCGTTCCAGTTCGACTGGAGCGAGGATTACGCCGTGCTGGGCGGCAAGCCCACGAAGCTGCAGGTCGCCCATACCAAGCTGGCACATAGCCGCGCCTTTATCGTGCGAGCCTATCTGCTTCAGACCCATGAGATGCTGTTCGACGCGCTGACGCAGGCATTCCGGGTGCTGGGCGGCGTGCCCCAGCGCGGGATCTTCGACAATATGAGGACCGCTGTCGACAAGATCGGGACCGGGAAGGCAAGGCAGGTCAACGCGAGGTTTGCCGCCATGGCCAGCCATTATCTGTTCGAGACCGATTTCTGCAATCCGGCTTCAGGCTGGGAGAAGGGACAGGTTGAGAAGAACGTTCAGGACGCTCGGCGCCGGTTGTGGCAACCGATGCCCAGCTTCCGCGATCTCGCTGAGTTGAACGCCTGGCTGGAAGAACAGTGCATCGCCCAATGGGGCGAGATCCAGCATGGTGTCATGCCCGGCACCGTGGCTGATGTGCATACCGAGGAAGTTTCCTGCCTGATGCCGCTGGGCCGGCCCTTCGATGGCTTTGTCGAGCAGATCAAGCGCGTATCGCCAACCTGCCTCATCGCCTTCGACCGCAACCGCTATTCCGTGCCTGCTTCCTTCGCGAACCGGCCGGTCAGCCTGCGGGTCTACCCGGATCGTCTGGTCATCGCGGCCGAAGGCCAGATCGTGTGTGAACATGCCCGGCTCATCGACCGCTCCCATCACAAGCCGGGACGAACAATCTATGACTGGCGGCATTATCTGGCGGTGATCCAGCGCAAGCCCGGTGCCTTGCGCAATGGCGCTCCCTTTCTCGAGATGCCCGAAGCCTTCCGGCAATTGCAAAGTCATCTGCTCAAGCGCTCAGGCGGCGACAGGGAGATGGTCGAGATCCTGTCGCTCGTTCTGCATCACGACGAGCAGGCTGTGTTGAGCGCGGTCGAGTTGGCTTTGGAAGCCGGTGTCGCCACCAAGACCCACGTTCTCAACGTGTTGCATCGCCTTATCGACGGCAAGGCGCCTCCAGCAGCGCCGATCGATGCGCCTCAGGCCCTGCGCCTGATGCAGGAGCCAGAGGCCAATGTCGTTCGCTATGACATGCTCAGGGAGATCCGCCATGCGTCATGACCCCGCCAGCGCCGCGGTCATCGTCATGCTGCGCAGCCTCAAGATGT
>NZ_DATKFP010000281.1:0-44104 GCF_035511395.1 Sphingobium sp. | reverse complement strand
GCATCGGCGAGGCTGCGCATCTTGCAGATCATGGCATCGTATCGCGTGTCGACCTGCCCGACGTCGGCCGCAACCTTCAGGACCGGTATGAGATAAGCCTGGTGCATCGGATGCGGCGGCCCTGGCGTTCGCTGAAGGGCGCCCGGTTCGCGCCGGGCGATCCGCTGCACCGGGCATGGCGGCAAGGCCGGGGCATGTATATCTCGAACGGCGCCGCGCTGGCGGCGCTGCGTCGATCCAGCGGCGCGCGCGACAGGACGCCCGATCTGTTTCTCATGGGATTGATGGCGCGGTTCAAAGGCTATTATCCGGACTATGCCAAAGCGCTGATGGAGGGGCTGGACGGGTTCAGCTGGACCATCCTCAAGGGCCAGACCGGAAACCGGGCGGGGCAGGTCAGGCTAGCATCAGCCGATCCGCGCGACGTGCCCGACATCGACTTCGCCTATTTCGAGGAGAAGGGCGAAGAGGATCTGGCCGGGCTGGTCGAAGGCGTGGACATGGCGCGCGCGCTTGCGCAACCGCTGATCGCACGCGGAGTCATCGCCGAAGAGGAATTGCCGGGACCGGGGCTGGACGGCCCGGTGCTGCGCGATTGGGTGCGAGCAAACGCCTGGGGACATCATGCCTGCGGGACGGCGGCGATCGGGCCGGTGCTCGATGCGGCAGGACGGGTTCATGGCATAGAGCGGCTGCGTGTCGTCGATGCCGCGATCTTTCCGCGCATTCCGGGCCTCTTCATCGCTGCGCCGATCTATTTCGCGGCGGAGAAGCTCGCCGCCGACATTCTCCGCGCCAGTCCCGCGCCGAATCAGCGAAAGGACGACTGAGATGCTGCATTTCCTGCATCGCCTGCTGGAGCTTGGCCTTCACGCCGAGCGGCGTTTCGATCCTTTCTTCCGGCCGCTGGTCGACCGGCCGCTCCGCATGTCGCTGACGCGCTTCTTCAACTGGACGATCAACCTGACGCGCGATCGCGATGTGCCGCCGATCGCGGGAGAGCGGATCGCGCCCGACGAAGACATCAGCCTCGACGCGATCATCGCCGAAATGCAGCACCATCTCGATCTGGACTTCACGCCCGGCCATTATGAGCGCGCCGGCAACACCAAGACCCATGGGCTGGTTCACGGCATCTTCACCGTCCTGCCCGACCTGCCCGCCCATGTGCGGCATGGCATCTTTGCCACCGAGCGCAGCTTCCCGGCGTGGATCCGCTTTTCCAATCCCGGCCCACATGTCGAGCCGGACATTGACGATGTCGGCTTCGGCAGCATGAGCGTGAAGCTTATGGATGTACCCGGCGCCAAACTTATGGAGGATGAGCGTCACACGCAGGATCTCACATCCGTCACCGTCATCACCTTCCCCACGCCTGACACGCGCGAAAACGCGCATCTGCAATATTGGAGCCGGCGCGAGATGGCCGTGTGGTATTTCCTTAATTTCAAGCGCCCGCATGTCCGCGATTTCATCATGCAGGCCCTGTGGAACCGCACGCTCGCCAATCCGCTGGCCAATGACTATTTTTCCTGCACGCCCTATCTGCTCGGCGAGGGGCAGGCGATGCAGTACAGCTTTCACCCGATCGGCAAGATCGATACCCGCATCCCGCGTCTGCCGCTGCGGCCGCGTGACAATTATCTGCGGGACAATCTGGCCGCATCACTGCGGGCCGGCGATGCGCGCTTCGAAATGCGCGTGCGGTTGCAGCAGGATCCATTCCTCCAGCCGATCGAACAGGGCGCGGTGTTGTGGGATCCGGCGAAGACACCCTATATTCCCGTCGCGCAGATCATCATCCCGGCGCAGGAATTCCAGTCCGCGCAGCAATTTGCCTTCGCCCGCCAGCTGACCTGGAATCCCTGGCACTGCCTGGCTGAACACCGGCCGCTCGGCAATCAGAACCGGGCGCGCCGACGGCTCTATCTGGAAATGTCGCGCTATCGGCAGGGCAAGAATGGCGAGATGCATGTCGAGCCGACAGGAGCGGAACGCTTCGGCTGACCCTGCGTCAGTCGCGCAGGATGCGCGAGAGACCGGCAATGCCCGGCAGGAAGAAATAGGCGCCGCCGACGACGGTCACGAAATGTGGCATACTGGAGAAAAGACGTGGGTTGCCGCTTGCATCATGGCAGGCGAAGGCATCGGTCGGCAGGCCCCCATTCGCCGGGCAGCGATTGCCCAGCAGCGGATCCTGCTCCCCCGACAGTCCGGCAAAATAGGGGCTGGAAATCCAGCTACCCTGCACGAATTCGAACTGCCGCGCGAGGCTGGCGTTGAGGCAGATGAAATGCAGACCGCTTTCTTCCACGAGGTCCGGGGAGACCGCCGGCATCATGCTCGCCCACGGGTCCGGTACCGGACCATAGGGCCGACCACGCCGGAGCAGACGATGGAAGCGCGCCGAGGCGACGGCATCATGCACGGCCGTGCCCTTGAGACCCAGAGAAGAGAGGATATCGTTGAGGAAACCCTGCCTGCCTTGCGGGTCGTCGCCATTGCGGGGGTTGGCGCGGCGAATATGCGCGCCGATCGGGCAGGCGATCCCGTCAGGGTCCGCGCCGAACAGGAATCCGTTCCGTCCCTTCCCCGCCTGCTCCAATGCCGGGAGAGGATCGCCATCGATGCGCCGACCGACCATCAGTTCGGCCAGGGCAATCGCCTTGTTCCTGCCCGCCTGCTCCGCGATCCAGCCCCAGAAGCCGGCGACATCCTGCTTCAGCTGGCGATAGACGAGATAGGTGCCGTTTCGGCCGATGCCATCGGCGACCGGATAGTCGGCAACGAAACCATATTCGTTGGGATAGCCCAGCACAAATTCGCCCAGTGCGATACGGTCCCGATAGAGCCGGTCTTTCGCGCCGCCGGGCCGAAGCGTTCCGCCCCAGTCCACATTCGGCTGCGAAATACCATCCACGAAACCGAATGGCTCGCGATCGACATGGGTGCTGGCGGCGTTGATGGCGACCAGCGTGCAGGCCGCGTGCGGCATCGACTCCAGCGTCTGCGCCAGATGATCCTCTATGGCGTCCTCCTCCGCCAGCAGGATCAGCAGCATATGCGGCTCTGCCGCGCCATACCCCCAGCGCCAGTAGGACGGATCGTTCGGTCCGACATCGCCCAGCCTGCGAGACCGGGACGGATCGCCCGCCAGCCCGTCGAGAAACTCCGGGGCGAAGCCGGGGATGCCGTCGACCGGCACGTCCAGCGCGCGCAGTCCGGCGGCCGTAAAGGCGATCTGACTCACCTGCTTGAGTCGACCGACCTTCGCCGCCGCCAGGCTTGTGACGGTCAGGCTGCGCAACCACAGCCTCGCCTCCCGCGCGTCGCCGGGTGCGTCGCCGACGCGCAGCAGCACATAGCGCGCGCCGTGCAACGAGCCAAAGCCGCGTTCGACCAGCGCCTGCGCATCCTCCGGCGCGAAGTCATGCCTGCCGCTCATATTTCCGCAATCCAGCGGCGCAGCGCCGCCCCGACCGGCGCGGCCTCGAACCCCGCGCGAATGCGGGCGTTTCGCGCCATGTCGTAGTTGGATAGGCCGGGAAACGCCTTGTACCAGACCTGGGTGGGGATCTGGTGGTGGAAGAGATAGCGCTTGAAATCCTGTTCATGGCGCGCGCCGCCCAGGATCAGCCAGTCGGTGCGCGGGTAGCCGAGGCCATTGGAAAAGGAGAGGTTGAGGCCGAATGCCACCTTGTTGATGAAATCGTCATTATAGGCTTCGCGGCTGCCGTCATAATTGCTGGCGAAATAGACGCGCCGGCGATCGTCGAGGAAGGTCCAGCTTGCAAAATGGATGGTGTTGACCCGCGCCAGCCGCCCCTTGCGATAGATATGGCGCGCGCCCCAGCCAATCACCCAGAGGATCGCAATCGTCAGCCAGCGGCGGAACAGTCCCGGCTTGAGCGAGCCGATCGCGCCATATTGGTTGGTGATGTCATGATCCTCCTGCGCCGAAAGCAGGCGATTGCGCGCGCGATCAGGGACCGGCGCGAGGATGGGATCGGTGCGCTCGCGGTGGCGCAGAAGGAGGATGAAGGGAACAAGACCGATCAGGATCAGCGGCAGCAGGACCAGCCCGATGACAGGGAGCAGCAGGAAATGGCCAAAATCGCGCAGTCTCGACGCGATGCCGGGGCGGTCCAAGGGCGTGAGAGGAACGGCCCGCCCAGCTTCCGCCAGCTTCGGCCAGAGCGCTTCGGGCGCGGTTCCGTCATGGGCGATCCGCACCGCGCGCAATATCCGATGCAGGGCCACTTCCTCGGCGATCTGCCTTGTGCCGCGACCGGGCCAGTTGATGTAATTGGCGGCCGAGCGCACCGCGTGGCGGCGCATCCATTGGATCAGGTCGGTGTCGTCATCAAAGTCGATACAACAGGAGAAGATTTGCCTCAGCCCTGTGGCCGCCAGCTCGGTGATCGCCCGAACGAAATCATCCTCGTCACCGTCGAAATCCGCCACGAAGGCGAGCCGGACGGGTTCATGGATCGGCAGGCTTTCGGCCAGCGCGATCCGGTCGGGCAGCGAGGGATCGTCGAGCAGAACGAAGCGTGCGACATGAAGCTGCTCCAATTGCCCGAAGGGAAGCAGCGCATTGTCGGGGTCGGCCTGGCCCGGCGCATGCGTCATCGTCGCCAGAAGGCTTTCGAGATCATCGCGCAGCCCCCGGCGGATCGGCGCGGCGACGAAGAGGTGGCCTTGCCGGACCACCGCCGCATTCACCCGTCAAACTCAAGCGCGAAGTCGATCAGGCGCCTTTTATCCCAATAGACCTTGCCCAGATACAGGCCCGGCTGGATCATCCGGATTTCGTCGCGAATATGCGAGGCCAGCAGCGAGGTTTCGGAATAATCGAGGACGATGCATTCCTTGCCGTCGAGCCAGCTTGGTTCCTTGTACACTTTCGCGACGATCGCCTTCAGCCCGAAGGGCAGGATCGTGTTGCGCAGAAAGCCCCGATCGGCGTCGAACAGCTTGCCCTGCCATGCGAAGATGTTGATCACTTTGGCGATCTCGTCGGAAAAGGTCGTGCCCGGTACGATGATGGCCGTCCCTTTGGCCTCTCCGTCCGGAATCGGGCCGGCGTCATGGGCGGAAAAAAGCGTGTCGAGTTCCGCTTGCGACATTTTGAGCCAATCGGAAACCGTCTGTGTCATGGCATCTCTCCCAAATCCGTTTTTCGATATGCTCCCTCATCGCCTTCGCCAGAGCGCGTGCAGTTTCCCCACGATCGCAGCCACCAGATAGACAAGGGCGAAACAAGCGACGAAAAGGAGGATGATCGATGCGATGGGCAAAGGGCTGAGCCAGGCGGACAGCAGCAGGCCTAGCAGAAAGGCCAGCGCGGTCCGCCAGTCGGCAAGGCTCTTGAAGACATCCATCTACGTTGCTCCTCACTTTACGGTTGAGGCCGAAGCGGTGGGGATCGGCACGAGGCGGGAGACGACGAGGGCGACATTGCCCAGATCCTCGCCGACGAACTTCCGCATCTGCTGCCGCAGATTTGCCTTCTTGTAATAGGCCTGCTTCCAGATCGCCGGATTGCGGGACATATATTTGACGACCGCATCAAATTGCCGGTCGAATTCGTCGGCCGGCAAGGCCGAAAAGTCGAACAGCGCCATCATCTCCCGGTCTTCCCGGATGATCATGACGAACGGCCCTGCCCCGGCCATACGGTCGGGATCGGGTACGTTGGACCAGGCCCGATCGAAGTCATAGCTGCGCAGCAGGGTTTCGCACGTCACCCGATCGGGAGCGCGGGTCACGGGCCAATAGATGGGACGCCGGTAGAGGAATATCCCGTCGACAGCGTCAGCCCGCCCGTCGACGGGCGCGACCTCGAACGTCAGAACCCTGCGCATCGCCTCGCACGCCTGTCTGTTACGCGGGCCAGCGCGATTGATCAGGATGATGCCATAGCCCCCGCCTTCCGACGCGAGCGGCATCGCCGGCGGCAGGATGCGGCCGACGGCAGAAAAGCGGTTCTGGCTGCTACCCTGTCCTCCTCCCATCGTCGGCGTCCCCGCGATTTCCAGGGTCAGGCGCGCATCCTCGACTTCCCTTGCACATTCCGGATGGCTGGCGATGAACGACCGGATCGCATCCAGCGTGCCTGCCCGGCGGGCCGCGGCCCATGCCTCGACGCAGGTCTGATCCGCGGCACTCATCCTCGGACGGGCCTGACCGGATTGCGCCTGGACCGACGGGGTGCTGCACATGAGGGCAATTGCGAGAGTGAAGACGTTCAGAAGAGAAAAGGAGGATCGCATTTCAAACATCACCATGAAGTGTGTTTCACGACTCAATCGCAATCATGATACAGAATATACAATTTTTCTTTCATTCTATTAAAGGTAAATCCCTATGCGCATGATATCGCGGATTTAATCATGCCATGATCAAAAAAATCCTGCCGCTGGCCTTATCCGTGGCCTGTATCCCTGCGAGAATTCTTGCCTGTGAACCGCCACCGTTCTCGCCTGCGCCGCCCTCCAGCCGGCCGGACATTGATCAGGCCCTGTTCGAATTGTCCGCAAGCAATGGCGTGGAAAGGGTCGGACGGGCGCAAAAGCTGTCGCGGCAGTTGGTCGCGCAAGGAAGGCCGCAGGAGGCGATCGCCCTCCTGAAAGCAGAACGCGACCGGGCCGGATTCAGCGGATCAGATCAGCGGCAGGTCGCCTTTCTGGAGGTGGACCTCGCGATCGCGTTGTTGCGCGCCGGCGCAAGTGATGAGGCGGAGGCGACGGCTTCGCGCGCCGCAGGCATCCTTGGTACCGCCGCCTATGGCGCAACCACCCATATCGCTGCGCTGCTCGCCCTTGCACGGAGCGAAAATGCCCGTGCAATGTCTCAGGAGGCGACAGCGCATCTGGAAACGGCCAGCCAGTTGGCGCTGCGAGGCGGGTACAAGCTGTTGCTCGCGCAGATACGGGAAGTCCAGGGCAACCAGTTGCTGGTGCGCGGCGATGGCGTGAACGCCCGAAAAGCCTATGAAGAGGCCCTTTCCCTGTTCGAACAAGGCGGGACCAGCGAGAGCAGGCTGCATTCGCCGATGGTCGGACTCGCCAACGCCGAATTTCTGTCGGGCGATTTCGAGCGCGCCAATGTCAGTTTCGACCGGGCGGTGGCAGCCGCGGCACGATCCTGGGGAAGCGGTTCGATACAGGTGGCCCGGGTCCGGATCGAGCAGGCGCGACTGCTGACGGCCACGGGCGACTTTGCCGAAGCGGCTTGCAACGCGCAGCAGGCGCGAGACAGCTTGGCTGCCGACAAGGATTATGATCGGGGCCTCGCTTCGTCCGCCCTCGGCTTCGCCGAAATGGGAAGGGGTGACCTGAACGCCGCGTTCGAGAGTTTCCGCGAGGCGGCCAGCGCCATCACTCGCGCGCGGGGGGACGGCTCGCCCGACCTGCCCCCGTCCCTCATGCAACTCGCGAAAATCTCGATGAAGCGAGACGCACCGCAGGTCGCCGAAAATTACGGCCGAACCGCACAGGCCATATTGGAACGGCAGGATCCGGGTTCGCCCCAACTGGCCGAGGCCATCAGCCTGAGAGCCGAGGCGCTGCTGGCGATGGGCGATGGGCGGCAGGCGCTCGCGCTGGCGACGCGCGCGCGCGACATCATCAGGGCGCGCGGCACCAGCCTGGAGCGCTTCACGACCAGCCTCGCCCCGGCGCTCAGCGAACAGGTCAGCAATCGGCTGATCTACGAACGCTATCTCGACATCGCCTATCAGGTGGGCGGCAAAGCCGCGATGACGCGCGACGAGGCCTTTGTTACCGCGCAGAATCTTCATCGCGGGAAGACCAGTTCCGCCCTGCTGCGCCATCTGGCTCAGTCCGCGGAGATGTCACCGCAACTTCGTCCATTGCTGGACCAGCGGGCCGAGGTTTCGGCACAGTTGGCCGACGCCATCGCCCGCGAGGATGAAGCCTATCTTTCCGGGCCGGCCAATGCCCCGCCGAACCGGCTCGATCTGTCGGGTCGGCGCCGCGAACTGAGCGCCAGGCTGGACGATCTGGACCAGCAGATCGGCGCCGCGGCCCCCGACTTCGCCTCTGCGCGGTCCGACCTTGTGAGTGCGGCCGAACTGCGCAAGGCGCTGCGGCCGGGGGAAGCCTTTCTGATGCAGGCGACGACGGAGCGGGCGACCCATTTGTGGCTGGTGAAGGCCGACGACCCGGACCTGCATTATGCCCGCACGGATGTGGCTGGCGCTGCGCTGCGCCGCCTCGTGCAGGCACTGCGCGCCAGCCTCGGCTATAAGCAGGACGGACTGGCGCCGCCCTTCGACGCCAGCAGCGCCTTTCACATCCATCAGGCTGTCCTGCACCCATTTGCCGGGCAACTCGCGGATGTCCGCACCCTCGTCTACTCGCTGGATCGACAGGCCGAAGCGCTGCCGCTCGCCATATTGGTCGCGACCGACCCCGCCGGCCAGACCGAACCGGACCGACTGGATTTCCTGGTCAGGCACCATATCGCCACGGCCATGGTTCCATCGCCTGGAAGCCTGGTGGCGCTGCGTCAACCGCGTGCCGTCCGGATCGCGCCCCTCCCCTTCCTCGGTATCGGCGCGCCGATCCTGCAAGGCAGCGCCACTACGCAGGCCAGCGCGATGAGGCGGCTGATGGCGCGGATGCGGGTCGCCATCGATCCGTCGGACATTCGCGCACTCGAACCCATATCGAACGGCGCGCAACAGCTGGAAACGATGGCCGCCAATTTCGAGAAGCCTCCTGCCGACCTGCTTCCGGGTGAGAAAGCAACGGAAACCCGGCTCCACGCGACCGCGCTCGATCAATACAAGGTCATGGCCTTCGTCACCCATGGTCTGGTCGCAGGGCAATTCTCCCATCTCGCCGAGCCGGGCCTGGTCATGACCCCGCCGGATGCGCCAAGCCCGACCGATGACGGATTGCTGACCGCCAGCGAAGTCGCGAGGCTGAAGCTGAACGCGGACCTCGTCATCCTGTCCGCCTGCGACACGGCCGCGGGGGACGGCAGCTTCAATGCCGACGGATTATCCGGTCTGTCCCGCGCCTTTTTCGCCGCCGGGGCGCGGGCCTTGATGGTCAGCGGCTGGCCCATCAAGCCGCAGGCAGCCACCCGATTGACGTCGGAGGTGCTGCGGACCCTGTCCGCGCCCGACCCACCCGGAAAGGCCGAAGCGTTGCGCGCGGCAATGGAAACTATGCTGATCGGACAGGTGTCGGTCCTGAAAGAACCATCCATGTGGGGGTCGCTCTTTATAGTCGGCGATCCGTGAGCGTCTGTGATCCGTGCAAATTAATGCCTCAATCTTGGTAAATTAGCAGGCGAGATTGCGATGCTTTCGACAACGGTCGAGAATATTCATTCGATAATCATTCAATCATGACCCCATAATTCCTTTATAGTTCGCTCCCCAACAAGGGGGCGGTATCGATGAACTCTTCTGCCAGCTGGCTGGCTTTATGTTGTGCGACGATGCTTCTGGCAGAGGCCGATGCTCATGCTCAGGCGGTCGAGCAACCAGCCCCTTCAAGCGACGACGTGGCGATCGTCTATCGCGCAGCCCGTCAGGCTGCGGAAGCCGGAAATGTGGCGGCCGCGATAGCGAATCTCGAACGTCTTCTCCTGCTCAGTCCCAACCTCCCCAATATCCGGTTCGAACTCGGCATCCTGTATCTGCAGGCTGGCTCCCCACAACTTGCAGCCTATCATCTCGACGCTGCCCTCGCCGCCCCCGCCATGCCGCCTGCCATCCGCGCCCGCGCGCTGGAAGCCCGGGCGCAAGCCGCCAGCGCAATGAGCAACAGCTTCTTGACCGGCGTCCTGGCGATCGGCGCACGTTACGAGAGCAACGCCAACGCAGGGCCGGCCAGTGCAAATATATTGTTGTTCGGGCTTCCCGCGACCCTCGATGCAACCAGCATGCGCGATGCGGACATGTCGTTCACCGGGCAGGTTTCGATAACCTACGCTGTCGGCCTGGGATCGCAGCGGGGCCACCTGCTGGAAACGGACCTCGATCTCTATTCGAGCAGCTATGCCGACCGCGACGATCTTAACTACCAGATTGCGGCAGTACGCATTGGCCCCCGCTTCTTCCTGTCCCGACCGGGCACGACGTCTCACTCGATCCGGCCGTTCGGGACGGCAAGCTACCAGCGCCTGGGTGGCGATGATTATCTGCTGACCTATGGCGGGGGCGTCAACCTGCGCAGCACGCTCAACAGCCGTGTCCTTTTGGCCGCATCGGTCGAATATATACGCGAGGATTATCAAACGTCTCCGGACCGCTTCCTCGCCGACCGGACCGGGCATGCCTTCACGGGAACGCTGGATCTCAATATCATTGCCTCACCGCGATTGTTGTTGCGCGCAGGCCTGGTCGGTCGCCACGACGACGCTGACGCCGCCTATCAATCCTATGATCGATATGGAGCAAGTGCAGGCGCCACCTACGCCCTGCCGACAAGACACCTGCCTGGCCCTCTCGCGCTCAGCGCGAACGCGCTCTACCTGCGTGCAGACTATGAGGCGCCGGACCCCACGATCGATCCCGATACGCGCCGCGCGGATGATCGCGTCGAAGCCACGGTCGCGCTCAGCATGCCTGTCGGAAAGCGTGTCGCGGTGGTGCTGAGCGGAACATGGATAGACAATGCGTCCCGGCTCGCACTTTACGATTACCAGAACAAGGTCGCGCGGATGGAGGTTCAACTGCGTTTCTGAAGGAGAAACGACGATGAAACAGCATTTGACGGTGGCGGTTGGTCTCCACCTTGCGTTGGCCATGCCTGCGTCAGCGCAGCAGTTGTCTGATCAGGTCGTCAGGATCGGCGAGACGAGCATCCGCACCACCTATGTAAGCGACGCCACGGCGCGTGACGTCATCGCTTCGCCCGGCGAAACGGTCGAACTGGTCTTCAGCGATGGCACGTCGGTGACGCTGGCGGCCGGCGCCTCGCTGCGGATTGAAAACTATCTGTGGCAGGACAAGGCGGGACGACTGGCCATGACATTCCAGTCCGGCGTCGCTCGCTTAGCCGCAGGGGAAACGGCGGCGTCGAACGACCTGCATATCGTTGCGGGGCAAGCCGAAGTCCGGCTCGGCAAAGGCGACGCCATATTGGTCGATTTGCGGCCGCAAACCGCCGGGATCGTGCTTCTCGTCGGGCATACTGCCGAAATCTCCATCAATGGAGACAGAAGCAGGATCGAGCGCCCCGGATATGCCATGATGCTGGGTGGAGACGATCCAGGTTCGATCCGGCGCTATGCGACAACCAGCCTGCGGACCGCGATGGAAACGCTGAATCCGGGCATGGCTTCCACCGGTGGCGGTTCTGCCGCGACGATGACGAACGCCCCGCTTGAGGGCGATGCCCGCGACCTTCGGCAGGGGACGGAACTGGCGAGACTGGAATTGGGTCCGGCCGCCTCCCGGATCGCGTCCGGGTCGATCAACGGCGGACTGCCGCCCGCTACGGAGATCCTTGGCGAACCGATCTTCGATCCGGACCTGCCGACCATCAATAACGCGTCGATATTGAGAGGCCCCGCGACCCAGACGATCTTTCAGGATCCGGCATTCTCCCCTGCCAGAGGACTTGCCTGTACCAGTGGCGGCGTGGCGACGGCATGCAGTCAGTCGCAGGCCAATATCTTCACGACCTTTCAGCGCACTGCCGGCGAACAGCAGAGGGCAGCGGGCGCATCGGTGTCGCTTGTCATGGCGAAGGGCGGAGCAGTCGGCCCTGCCATATTGCAAGGCCTGTCGGGTAACGGGACGCCGCTCAGTGGAGCCGTTCCAAACTCGGTCTATGCTTTCTCGCTCGACGATTTCAAACAGCCATTCACGGACAGCGACGGCAATATATTTGATGTCACCGTAGAGCGCCTGGTTCCGATGCTGGCGATTTTTGACTCGAAACAGGAACGGCTGGATGATGACTTCGGCCGCACCGTTTCCGGATCATCGGATATAAATGACGATGACGGCAATCCACTCGGCAACGCTTCCGTCCAATCGAAGCAAGCATCGGTCGCCGACTTCGGATCGGACGGATCGTTCAAGTTCAGGATCGACTCCTTCATGTCCGCTCAACAATCCCGGCTGGGCTTCACCAGTCAGGATGATGGCGTTCTCTTCTCCTATCTGGTCGAAAAATCTCTGCCGACGGATAATACCAGAGATATTTTCCAGAGTACGCCGTTCGGATCGGCCTCCGTCTCGTTGGTGCAAGCGGGATTCCGCGGCTATCGGGGCGTCACCGACGCTACGACGCCGGTTACGCAAAGCGGGCCACTTGCCGCCGTGGAATTTCTGCTCATCGACAGGCTCCCCGAAAACTTCCTGGCCGTGCAGATAGACGAAATAGCATCCGGCCCGATCACATCCGACTGCGCCCTGACGGCCTGCAATGGGTATGAATATTTCTTCGCAGCGGGAGACGTGGCGGCCCGTCCCGCCCAGGACCGTGCGTCTGTCGACACATTCTTCCTGACGCCCGGTCTGACCGGATTTGGCGAGGCGGACGGGCCGGTTCAATTCAGGGCATTTTTCCCCGGCACGCCGTCTTCAGGCATGCTGGGAAGGGAAGACGCGACAGCCTATGTGGTTACGCCGGCATCCGGGGATACGGCGAAAGTCGCGCATGCCGATTTCACCTACAATCTCGACGCGGGGCGTATCACCGGACTGAGCATCGGCGCGGCCATCGGCGATCTGACCTACACCGACTATTATGATGCGGACGGCCGTCCGACCGCTGCCGGTTCCGGGACGCGCGAAGCCGGGCGGCGGCAGTTTGCCGGCACGATCGGGCGCACCCTTGGGGCGGTCGATGGCAATGGCGGGAACGCCTCCATCTACCATGCCACATGGGATGTGCTTGCGTCGGGCGGCGGCAACCCGAACCTTCGCCAGGTCGACCCGAATGACCGGGCCTCCAATACTCAATCACAGGGACGGGCAGGCTATATCCTGTTCAATGCCCAGGCCCCCGGCGGCGACGAGGGGCTTCTGCGCCTGGCCCAGGGCATCGGAACGCAGGGTGTGGCGGAACTGGATCGCACGGGCGGGCGGTTCAACGGCTATCTCGCAGGCGTCGTCCAGATCGGCAATTCAGGTGAGCTGGCCTGGCTCGATGGCATCGACAGCGGCAATCTGACATTGGAAATTGCGAACGACATGGTTGCCGCAACCCTTTCGCCCCGCACAGTTGTGAATGCACCGGCAGGAAGCTTCACCTTTGGCGGGGCCGATAATGGCGCATTCATTTCCCGTGATCGCTTCCTTGCCTTCTCGCCCGAGGACACGGCGATCGACGGGGTGCTGATCTCTTCTGGCTTCCTCGCGCCGTTTCAGGGGAATGACGATCCACTTGGCACATTCGATGCCGCCGTTCCCGAATATGCCCGATGGGGCGCCTTTCTCGGCGATCTGGCGGCGGGTTCGGGCAGCGGTCAAATCGCCAGTTTCGCGCCATGGGTCGCGGCGCCGATCGTCGAGGCGGCCGCCCTGCCTGCGCGCGGACAGGCCATCTACTCGGGTAGCGCCCTGGGCGATGTCGCGGTTCAGGATGCCGGGCGGACGACAACCTATCTCGCCGGCGGCAGCTTTACCCATGACTGGTCGTTCGCCAATCGGCGCGGGACGTTCGACATGCGGTTCGACAGTCGCGACTATACGGCGCTGACCGGCGCTGCGCCGACAGGCTTCGCGTTCAGCGGGGCGCTGCGCAACAGCGGGACGACGAGCCAGATCGGGGCCGTGAGCGGCAGCTTCATTACCCCTTCGGACGCGGCTGCCGGCGCGATCCCGCAAGGCACGATCGGCCAGTTCACGATCAACCAGTCGGGCGGCTATATCGCTGGTGGCGTGTTTGCGGGTGGCCGGTCGCAATAGCCGACCGGGGGATTGCCGTGCCGCGTGGAGACACGGACGGTCATGGCGGATTCTCTTTGCGCGGGATCGGTAAGAATATGTGGCGCAGGGCAGCGAAGGAGCCGATCAGAAATAGGAGATTGCGCCCTTAACTTCTCACATTTCCCGCCGATCCTGATATTTCCGGTCGGGTGTTGGAAATTAAATTTCCTATTCCAAGCGAATGTCCGAACGGGATCTGCAATCCCGTTTCATAGGAACGGGATTGCAGATCCCGCGAGGCTATCATGGCCGCCGCCAATAGGACAGAAATGTCCCCGCCGCCCGCTTCTGACCCGGAAACGCGGTGAACCAAAAGCCCGGAGCAGCCGATGCGATCGGATCGGAAACCGCTCTAACGCGCCTCCGCCTCCAACGTGACGGGACCGATCAGGCCGGACGGGCGCAGCGGCGCGTCGGGCTTGTAGGTCGGGGCGGCGGTGAAGGTGATTTTCTGCGCGCCGGGCTGCTGGTCGCCGATCAGGCGATTGACCCAGAGATTGGCGACCTTGACCTCCAGCGCGTTATTGCCCGGCTTCACCAGCTTGCCGATGTCGAGGCGGTAGGGTGCGAACCATGTCGTGCCGGCGGGCTGGCCGTTGACGCGCACCTCCGCCACGTCGCCGATCCTGCCGAAATCGATCCAGAGCGGCGCGCCGGGCCTTACGCCTTTGGGCAGGGTGAAGCGGCTGCTGTAAGTCGCTTCACCAGAAAAATAGCGTACACCCTTGTCGGCATTGCTTTCCAGCGGTGTGAGCGTGGGCATCGCGATCTGCGCCGGTGCGCCGCGTCCGGGCTGGAAGCGGACGGTCCAGGGATTGGCGAGCGTGGCGACCGGGCGGATCGCCTTCGCGGCGACCGTGGCGGCGGGCAACGTCGCGGGCGTGCGGAACAGGATGAAGAAGGCATCCTCCGCCCCGACATCGAGCGGGATCACCGTCTCGCCGCCTTCGGTGCGGTAGGAGAGCGGTGCCGCCGAGCCGTCGATCGCGCGCCAGAGTTCGGGCTGCTTGCCGGTCACGCGGAAGCGCGCCTCGATCCGTCCCGCCTTTTCGGTCCGGTTGTTGACGAAATAGAGGTCGCCGTCGGTCAGCTTGCGATGAAGGAAGCGATAGTCCGCATCCGCCGCACCATCGGTGATGCGGAAGTCCGGGCCGACGCCGGCGCTGGCGAGCGCGGCTTCGGCGTCCTGGCTGGCGATGACCCGGCCCTTGCCGACCGGGCCGCCGCTCCAGAGACGGTCGGCCAGCGCCTTGAAGGCGGCGGCGTCATCCTGAAGGCCGGGCGCGCGCTGGGGCGCGGCGCCGATGACGGTCGCGCCGGCCTCCGCCAGCGCAGCGATGCGTTGCAGCGTCGCCAGCGTCATCACCCGGCTCGATCCACCAAGATAGAGCGCGCGATAGCGGGCATTGCCGGCGACCAGTTCCCCATTGTCGACGCGCATGCGGTTGGCAAGGATGTCGGCATTGACGAAGTCATAGGCGTAGCGGGTCGGCAGGTCGGCCGGCACGCCATGTTCGAACAGGGAGGTGATCGGCGCATCCTCGCCGTAGAAATAGGCGAGGTCGGCATGGTCGCGCCCCTGCTGGAGCAGATAGCCGGTGCGCGACATGTAATCGACCCAGGGCTTGGCCATGTTCGCCCAGCTTTCATGCCGGTTGAAATATTGGCCGAAGATCATGAGGCTGAGGCCCGGTAGCTTGTCGTCCACCGGCTGATGCACCGAGGTGTGGACGATCGGGCGGTTGACGCCTGATACGAACTCCAGGTCGATGACGCGCTTCAGGTCCGATGGCGCGAACGCCCAGGGCGCGAAGGCCGAGGTCATGCTTTCGGCCGAGACGATATTCTGGCCGTAAATGTGGGCGACCGAGGCCGCGCCCTTCATGTCGCCGATCAGGGTCGGTCGCGGGGTCGCGCCGCGATTGAAGGTCCACATCGCGGCCATCGGCACATCGGCATGGGCGCGCATGGCGAGATCGTCGCCCAGAACCGGGCGGCCATTTTCGAGCGCCTCGCCATAGACGGTCAGGCCATTTTCATGCGCGACCTTCGCCACCGTGCCATAATGGGCGTCGGCCAGTAGATCGGCCAGCGTCTGACGATAGTCATGGAGGAAGGCGTCACTACGCGCCGCCGACCCCACCACCGCGCCAGTCAGCGTAGGCAGGAAGGGCACGGGATCATAGCCGCGCCGCGCCTTGAACTCATCCACCACGCGCGGGGTCCAGTTGGATGCGCCGACCTCGATACTGTCGGTCAGCAGGGCGCGGATGCCCTTCCGGCCGATCCAGTCCGCGCCCACCGTGTCGCGATACATGCCGAGATAGGTTTCGAGATAGCGGCGGACGGCGGCAGCGTCATATTTGTCGACTTCAAGGCCCGTAGCCTCTGGCGTGGCGGGATGGTTGGTCTTGCCGGTAAGCGAATAGCCCATGCGGACGATGCGCCAGTCGCCGCCCTTTGGCGCGGTCCAGTCCAGCGTGCCATCGGGACGCAGCCGATCGGTCAGGTCGATAACCTTTGCCGGGTCGATCGCCGGGGCGGACGGCGCGACGTCGTCGCTCAGCCGGTTATAGTCGGGGACGATCGCATAGCCGGCCTTGGCTTCATATTGATGGATCTTCGCTTCCGACGAGAGGCGCAGGTCGCCGATGCCGAGCGTCGGGCTGTCGGGGCGGGCGAAGACGTCCATCATGACCGCGCCGGGCGCGCCATCACCCAGTCCGGGAGATTTGGGCGCATCGTTCGGCGACAGGATCAGTCGGAAACGCCGCGCGGTGACGGGCGCGAAACCGATCGTCGCGGACACTTCGGTCAGGGCGAAGCGACCGACCGGCTGCCAGCCCTGCGCCGTCTCCGCCTCCAGCGTCGGACGATAGGCCGGATCGCCGAAGGGCGGGCGAGCATGGGGTACGAACAGGCTGGCGGACCGGATGGTGACGGGCCTGCCATAGTCGAGAATCAGCGCACCGGGATTTGCGGCGTCGCCCTTGGCCACCTGCGCCGCGGTTTCCAGATCATTGTCGAGCAGCGGCCCGGCGGCGAGCGTGCTGCCATCGGCTTGCGTCACGCGCGGCTGTGCCAGCGGTGCGGCACTGACCGGATAGGCAAGGACGCGGGCGTCGGCATAGAAGCTGGGCAGCGCGCCACTTTCGGCACCGGCAGCCAGCGGATCGCTGAACCTGGCGCTCTGGAACGGACCGGTGACGGCGGGCGGCGCGGGGAGCGCGCCCTTCAATCGCTGGCCACCGAGCAGGTCGGTTTCGCTCCAGACCAGCTTCTTCATCGCATCCTGTGGCTTGACCCAGGGACCACCCGTCTCGCTCCAGCCCGGCGAGGCGGCGATGGCGAATTCCAGCCCCTTGGCATCGGCCGTCTGGACGGCATGGCGGAACGCGTCCTTCCAGCCGTCGGTCATGTAGATCAACCGATCCTTGACGATCTGCGGCGTCATCAGGCTCGCATCGAAATTCTGGATGCCGCCGATACCCATGCGGGCCATCCAGTCCAGATCCTTGTCGATCCCCTCCTTGGTCACATTGCCGTTCATCCAGTGCCACCAGACGCGTGGGCGCGCCGACTGGGGCGGGTTCCGGAAACCATCAGCCAGTTCATCCGCCAGTGCGGGCGCGGCAAGGACGGTGCAGGCCAGCAGGGCGGCGATGCGAAGGGTGCGGGATGTCATCAGCGGGAGATCCTCTTTTATCAAAGCGCGCGAGCGGACGACAGCAGCCGTCGCAATGCCAATGTGGCGACCAGCGCACCGAGCGCGCCGCCATAGGCGATCTTGATGGTCAGGGCCGCGCCCCAGCCGATAGTCGGAAAGGCTGTCGCGCCGACCGAAAAGGCGAGCGAGCCGCCCAGAAGGCCGCCCGCCAGAGCAAACAGGACGGCACGGACCAGGATAGGCCGCAGCGCTGCCCCATTGCCCAGCGTTTTTCGCGCGACCAACGCCGGCACCAACGCACTCATCAGCGCGACCGCAATGCTTTGCGGCACGAAATCCAGTGCCAGATTGTCTGGCGCCATCCAGCCGAGCGGACGCGGCGCAGTCCCAAACATGCCAAGGAAGAAGGCGAGGCTCAGCACGCCGTTGATGACGACGCTGATCGCCGCCTCCCGCCGGATCGAAATATCTGCCGTCATGGCGCGGTCTTCCGGTTCAGAAGCCCGCGCATTTCCATCCATGACAGATATTGCGGCAGCAGGCCCATGGTCGTGGTGTCCGGCTTGCCCATGCCGAAGCCGTGGTCGCCGCGCTCATAGGCATGGAGTTCGACCGGCACATGGGCGCGCCGCCAGCTTTCGACCAGCGCATAGGAGGGATTGGGGAACAGGCTGTCATCATTGGCGATGGCCGCGAACATCGGCGGAGCGTCGGCGGGCACCTCCCGCGCCAGCATCGGACCATAGATATAGCCGATAAAGGACGGACGGTCGCCGCCCTTCCCTTCCAGCGCCGCGTTGAGCGTGGTCATCGCGCCGGCGGAAAAGCCGACCATGCCGACTCTCTGCGCATCGACGCCCCATTTTCCGGCGTCTGCGCGCACCAGCTTGAGCGCCGCCAATGCGTCAAGGGTCGCACGCGGTTCCTTGATCAAGGGCGGCGCGGCGGGATCGCGTAGCGACTCCGCCATGCGCTTGCCCATATAGGCGGAGGCTTCGGCGGTATCGGCCGGGGTCGGGTTCAGCCGATATTTGAGGACGAAGGCGGCGACGCCATGATCGGCCAGCCAGCGGGCAATATTCCAGCCCTCATGGTCCATCGCCAGCAACATGAAGGCGCCGCCGGGCGCGACCACCACCGCCGCGCCGGTCGCCTTGGCAGTATCAGGCAGGACGGGGGTGATGGTCGGCACGGTGACATTGCGGACGGCCAGATCCTTGCCGAACCGCACCCAGTTTTCGGTCGACCCTTTGGGCGCCTTCATGTCCGGATAGAGCGGAATGGCATCGGGTTCGGCCGGCGCCTGAGCCGGGACCGGGACGGGCATCTGCGCGGCCGCCGGGGCAGCGAGCAGCAACAGGGCGGCTAGGAGACGGCGCTTCATGGCGGATGCTTCCTTAGAGCGCGTTGCGGCGGGCGATGGCACCATAGACGGCAGCGCTGGGCTTGGGCGTGCGGACGAAGGTGACGGGATCGACGCTGTGCAGCCCGAATTTGGGCTTGTAGCCGAAGATCCATTCGAAATTGTCGAGCAGCGACCAGTGGCAATAGCCCTGCACCGGAACGCCGTCGTCCATGGCCGCCTTGAGACCGGCGAGCGCTTCGGGGATGAATTTCGCGCGGATCGCATCATCCTCCGTGCCGACGCCATGTTCGGACACCAGGATCGGCACGCCGGTCGCTTCATGGGCGTAGCGAACGGCACCGGCGAGCGAACCCGCCCAGACTTCGGTGCCCGACCAGTTGACGGTCGACCCCTTGGGCGCGGGCAGCCGACCCTTGTCGCCCCAGAGGGCGCGCTCGTAATTCTGCACCCCGATGAAATCGTCGCCCTTCGCAATGTCGAGCCACTGGCCGTAGAGTTCGCCGCGCATCCGGTCGCGCACCGACGCCTTGCCCACCGCCTGATCGTCCATCATGGCGAGCGAGATGCCGACCGGTAGGTCGGGCCGCACTGCCTTGATCGCGGCCTTGCCCGCCTTGTGCGCGGCGGCGAGGCCGGTTTGCAGCGCAGGCAGATCGTCGAAGCCGGCGACATTGGCGCTGACGAACTTGGGTACGCCCAGCCGCTTGGCCGCGGTTTCCAGCGTCAGTTTCTGAATGTCCCAGACCTGTTGGGGCAGCATCGGCTTCAGCAGCAGCAGGATATTGGGTTCGTTGAAGGTGATGACGCGGTCGATCCCCTGCCCCAGCGCGCGGGTCGCCTTGTCGCAATAGCGGGCGAAGAGAGACGCGCTTTCCGGGTTGGTCCAGCCGCCTTGCGCGCTGAACCAGCGCGGCGCGGTGAAATGACTGTAGGTGACGACGGGGGTCAGACCGCGCGAGCGGCAGCCGTCGATCACCGCCTTGTAATGATCGAGCATCGCTTGGCTGAACAAGCCCTTTTCCGGCTCGATCCGCGCCCATTCGATGCCGAAGCGATAGCAGTTGAGACCCATCGCTCTGGCAAGATCAAGGTCGGTTTCCCACAGCGCGAAGCTGTTGCAGGCGTCGCCCGACGGCTGGGTGAAGACGGTGGGCTGCTGGTTTTCCAGAAACCAGAGGTCGCTGGCGATATTATTGCCCTCGATCTGGTGCGGCGCGGTCGCCGCGCCCCACAGGAAACCCTTGGGGAAGGCCGGGTCGGCGCTCTTGCGCGCGGCCAAGGCGGGGGCAGCCATCAGCGCGGCGCCGGTGGCCAGAAGGGTTCTGCGGTCCAGCATATGTCCGTCTCTCCGATTATAGATTTGTCAGGCGGTGGTTTCGCGCACGAAGGCGCAGATTTCGTCGGCGAGCCGCCGGTCGGCGGTGCCGAGGTGCATGGCCATGCTGTAATGATTATGGCCCGAATGGATGTAACCGCGTGGCATGATGCCGTGACGATCGAGCCGGTCCTGCATCAGGCCCAGAAATTCGGCCTGGAACCGCGGCGGGTCGAACTCCGCGCAGGCGAGCAGCAACGGCAGGCCGGTGCCGGCGACCGCGTCCAGCGGCATCCGGTCGGGATAGAGTGCAGCCTCGCCATAATAGAGCATGTCGCGACCATCGAGCGGCGTGTAGCCATAAAGGCCCGACAGCAGGATGGCGGCGCGGACGGCGTCCGTCCCCGCCATGCTGAGATAGCCGGCGACATGAACCGCGCCCGCCGACGTGCCCATCAGCACGATCCGATCCGGATCGCCGCCATGCTCCGCGGCGTGGGCCTTCAGCCAGGCTACGACCGAGCCGACATCCTCCGATCCCGCCGGCCAGACATTGTCGGGCGCGAGCCGGTAGTTGATGACGACGCCCAGGAAACCGGCCTGCGCCGCCATCCGGCCGACATTGGCGTTCGCCCAGTCGGCCGCGCCGCCCTTGTCGCCCTTCAGAAAACCGCCGCCATGGACGAAGACGAGGATCGGCGCGAGGCCTTCGCCCTCCGGTCGGTAGAGGTCGAGGCGGTGGCGTTCATGCGGGCCATAGACCATGTCGACGGCGCTGGCCGGCACCCGCGCCGCAAGATCATGCTGCTGGGCGTCGAACAATGCGCGGCAGCGAGCGAGGATGTCCGGTCCGAGGCCCGTTCCCATCGCGGCGATCGCCTCCCGCATCACCGGCATCCCAGATCGAAGCTGGACAGGTCGCGCGAAAGATCGACGGGGCCGACATAGGCCTTGCCGATATCGGCGCGCAGCGACGGTTCGGATTCACTCAGAAGGCCGGGAACGGCATAATGGGTCAGGACCACCCGGCCCACCTTGGCGCCAGCCGCCATATGCCCGATGTCGGCCGCAAGCAGATGATGGGTGGACAGATGTTTCTGCATCGACGCGAGCATTTCCGCCGATGCATCGACGCGCCGCTGGCGAATTTCCTTCATCAACCGCTCCAGATCGATCACTTCGCTCACCAGCATGTCGCTGCCGGTCGCCAGCGTCGCGACCGCAGCGCTTGGCCCCGTATCCCCTGTATAGGTGATGCTGCGATCGCCCAAGGCAAAGCGATAGCTGAGCGAGATATTGGCCGGATCTGCCTTTCCGTCATGATCGAAATGGCTGTTCGCCGCCGCCTTCACGGTTACGCCACCGTCGAGCGTGATGCTCTGGCCGTCGCGCAGCTCCACGGCGCGAACCGACCCCGCAGGCGCGGGCGGCAGTGCGCCAAGGCCGAAACCGATCCGGGCGGGCGGCGCCATGGAGGCGACGATCCCGTCGACGACCTGTCTGATGCCGGGCGGCCCATAGATGGTCAGTTGCCCCGGAAACTGGTTCATCCAGCGCAAACCAATGACCGCGCCCAGGCCGCCGCTGTGGTCGAGATGAAGATGGCTGATGAAGACGGTGCGGATCAGGCGCATGTCCATGCCGATGCGGGCGAGCTGGTTCACCGTGCCGTCGCCCGTGTCGACCAATATGGTCTGATCGCCCGCGACGAGCAGGTTTGACGGCTCGCTCCGGTCGGCGGTGGGAACAGGGCCGCCGGCCGTTCCCAGCGTCGTCCAGCGCAACGGCGGACAGGCCGGAGCAGCAAGAGCCGGTTCGATGGCCACACCCGAAAATCCGAGGATCGCAGCGATGAGCATCCCATATCGTGCCGCCACGCATAATCTCCCATTATGGCATGTTTTGCACGCCGGTATGATTCTGGACAGGGCGGCCCGCGCGGGCCGCCCCCGGATCGTCAGAAGCGCATTTCCGCCGAAACGCCGAGAGTGCGGCGTCCTTCGCGGGTCATCCAGTTCACGCGGCCGCCCGGATCGCTGAACGGCAGGCCGATGACCGCCGACTGGAACCGCTGGTCGAGCAGGTTGCGGGCGAAGACGCCGATCCGCCAGTTGCCGTCGGGATGACCGATCCCGGCGCTCAGGCCGATCGTCCCATAGCCCGGCTGGTCGGTATAGGCCTGCGCCGCCGCATATTGCACGCGGCTGCGATAGTAGAAGTTCGCCGACCAGTCGAAGGTCAGGCTGTCGTTGATCGGCAGCCGCACGTCCGCACCCGCCGTGGCGCTATATTTGGGTGCCCCCGACAATGGCTCGCCCGCCGCCTGAACCAGGCTGGTCGTGCCGTCGAGATAGCAGGTGTAGCCGCTCTTCACGACGTCGGGACAGGCCGTAATATAATCGGTGAACTTCGTGTCGGAGTAGGTGAAGGAGCCGTTGAGCGCCAATTCCGGCGTGACGCGCCAGGAGCCTTCGACCTCAAAGCCCTTGGCGTCGAAGCCGCCGGCATTCTCCGTCAGGAATTCCAGCCCGTTGAACACGGAGGTCTGGAGATTCTTATACTTGTCGAAGAAGACGTTGGCGTTGAGCGTCACGGTCCGATCGAACAATTGCGATTTCACGCCGAAGGTGACGTCGCGCACCGTCTGCGGCCCGACATCGACCTTCTGCCCGGTAAGGCCCGAGAAAGTGACCGTCGGCCCCAGATAGCCACGCGCGACGGTGCCGTAGAACATCAGGTCGCGATCGGGCTTGAACTGGAAGCCGAAGCGGCCGGACCAGTCGCCTTTCTTCGTCGATCCCGTCGCCAGCGGCCGCGCCTCATAATAGTTGACCTGGCCCGCGACCGGCGGTCCGGGAGGGCTGGGCGGATAGGCGGGATCGATGATCGAGAAGGTCGAGGATTTCACCCAGTCATATTGGTAGCGGAGCCCGCCGATCACCGCGAACTGCTCGCTGACGTTGAACTTGCCGTCGAAGAAGGCGGCCAGCGAGTCCGATCGGGTCTGGGTGTTGCTCTGTCCGGCCGAGATGCTGACGATGAAAGGATTGAAGGGCGCGGCGGGACGCAGCTGGGCGCGGTTGAAGTCATTGTCGTCACCGACCTTGCGGCGCGAACCGTAGACGCCGGACGTGAATTCCAGCGCGCTGCCCGACGGCGAGGTGATGCGCAGTTCCTGGGACAGGAAGCTCTGATCGACACCGCTCTGCTGGGCGGTGAAGACCGGCACGCTGCTGCCATCGATCGCGAACACCTGATCGCCTTCGTCCAGCCGCCGCCAGGCGGTGATCGAGGTCAGGTTATAGTCGCCAAGGCCGAGGTTGATTTCCAGCGACGCGCCATAATTCTGTTCGCTGGTGTAGCCGTCATATTCCTCAGCGGATTTGGTGTTGTCGAAACCCGGCACGATGCCGAGCGCGCCCAGATTGCCGAAGCGCGCCGCCATCAGCGGATTGGCGAGGCTGGGCAGGCGGGCGAGCGTCCAGAGCTGGCCGGGGCCGGTCCGGTCGATCTTCGAATAGTCGCCGATCAGGTAGAAGCTGAGCGTATCGCTGGGTTCGAACAGCAGCTTGGCGCGCGCGCCATAGCTTTTCTCGCCGCCCCAATCCTTGTCGAGCGTGACATTGTGCAGGAAGCCGTCGTTCCGACGGTAGAAGCCGAACACGCCAAGCGCGGTATTGGCGCTGAGCGGCAGGTTGAGGTTGCCGTTCACATTCACTTCGTTGAGTTCGCCATAGGAGGCGAAGAGCTTGCCGCCGATCTTGTCGAAGGTCGGCTTCTTGGTCGTGATGTTGACGACGCCCGACGAGGCATTCTTGCCGAACTGGGTGCCCTGCGGCCCCTTCAGCACCTCGACCCGTTCCAGGTCACCCAGACTGTTGATGGGATTGCCGAAGGGAATGACGACATTATCGACGACCGTGCCGACATTCTGTTCCGACGAGCTGGAGAAGCCGCCCGCCGTGCCGACGCCGCGCAGGCGAAAGCCGCTGTCGTTGGGCGAGGTACCGAACTGGACGCCGGAAAACTGATACTGAATATCGGTCAGGCGCTGGAAGCCGCCTTCGGCCAGCTGGTCGCCGCCGATCGCCGACACGGCGATAGGAACGTCCTGAAGGCGTTCGGCGCGGCGGGTGGCGGTGACGACGATGTCGGCGCCGCCACTGGCCGGCGCATCGGCGGCTTCCTGTGGCGCGCCAGCGGCTGCGGCGGCATCCTGCGCGAAGGCCGGTGCGGCCAGGGCGACAGCGCTCGCACCCGCGAGCATCGCGATGGTCTGGTTGAACTTACGCATGGTTACTCCTCCCCTTCTTATGAATTGGGTTGATCGGGTTATTGTTCGTCGATGATGCGGTTGGTGAGCGTGCCGATGGTGCCGATGGTGACTTCGACCTTGTCGCCGGCCTTCATGTAGAGCGGCGGGGTGCGCTTGTCGCCGACGCCGCCGGGGGTGCCGGTGGCGATGACATCGCCGGGGCTGAGCGGGGTGAAGGCGCTGACATATTCGATCACGGTCGGGATATCCCAGATCATGTCGCTGACCGGCTGGTCCTGAAGCAGTTCGCCGTTGAGGCGGGTCTGGACACGCAGGCTGCCGAGATCGGCGACCTCGTCCGGCGTCACCAGCGCGGGGCCGAAGCCGCCGGTGCCGGGGAAGGTCTTGCCGGGCGTGAACTGGATATTGTGGCGCTGCCAGTCGCGCGCGCTGCCATCGTTGAAGGCGGCATAGCCGGCGACATGATCCCAGGCATCGGCAGCCGCGACCTTGTGCGCGGGCTTGCCGATGATGACCGCCAGTTCGCCTTCATAATCGAACCGCTCGGTGACGGCAGGCTTCACCATCGGCTGGCCGTCGGCGACCAGGCTGTCGGCATAGCGCACGAAGATCGCGGGATGCGCTTTCTGCTCGCGGCCGGTTTCCTTGACATGTTCGGCATAGTTGAGGCCGACGCAGAGGATCTTGGCGGGATCGGGGATGACGGGCAGCAGCACGACATCGGCGGCGGCAAAAGCTGCGCCATCGGCGAGCGTCGACAGGCTGCCATCGGTCAGCGCGGCCTTGAGGCTGGGCGCCGCGTCGGTCGCCAGTTCGACGATGGTTTCGCCGTCGATACGGCCGAAGCTTGGGGTACCGTCGGGGCGGCGAAAGCTGACGTAGCGCATTAGTGATTTTCCTCTGTCAGGGCGTCCAGCGCCGGGATCAAAGCCTTTGCGTCCCAGTCGCGGCGATGGCGGAATTTTTCCTCGGCGGCGCGCAGCCCGGCGAAATCCTTGTCGGACATGCCCCACTGGTCGATCCGGCCTTCGGGCCAGGTCCAGTCTTCGGGTGCGCCGGCCTGATAATCATCGGGCACCTTGTTCACGGCGGTCGAAAATTCGATGACCGGGCCGCCATTGCCAGGGCCAAACGGGGCGATGAAATAGGCGAAGACGTTTGCGCCGGGGCCATGACGACCGGGGCCCCAGGCGGGCACCATGCCATGGTCGCGCAACCGGCCGATGCCGCGCATCACCGCATCCATGTCCGCCATCTCGAAGGCGACATGGTTGAGCGAGGAAATGCCCGCGCGGGCGAAGGCGGTGCTGTGGTGCGAGTCGTTGCAGCGCACGAAAACCATGCCCTTGGTCCGGTCCGACACGCGGAAGCCCAACGCATCCTCGACCAGATGGCCGGTCGCTTCGGCATCGACGCTGTTGAAGACGACATGGGTGAGCTTGACCGGCAGGTCCGCACCCTCGATCGGCGCGACCTCCGCCGCATCGACCAGAAAGCGCAACAGTTCGCACTCTGCCAGTTCGACGACGATGCCATGGCCGCCGCCCGGATCGTTGGAGACGGTCGGCGTCGCGGGCAGGCCGGCGGCAGCGACGCTGCGTTTCAGCTGCTCCAGCCGTTCGGCGGTGCAGACGAAAGTCGTGGAGCGGACGTAAGCGTCAGCGGACTCCTCCAGCGCGATGAGATAGGGATAGCTGCCTGACCCGCGCAGATAATGGATATTCCCCTGCACAGATGCTGGGGCCATGCCCCAGATGTCGGTCAGGAAAGCGGCGGCTTCTGCCGCATGGGGCAGCGCCAGTTCGATGCTGCGCAGTTTCATTTGCTGTCTCCGTGGAAAAGACCGGCGGCAAGGATGCCGGCAACGGCGCAGGCTTCGTCGCAGTCGCCGGTGTCGCCGCTGATCCCGACGGCGCCGATTACATTTCCGGCCTTTGGGCCTTCCATGTCACGGATCAGGACGCCGCCGGGGGACAGAGCGAGCCGGCCGCCGGTGGCGGCGACGACGCTCTGAAAGAAGGCGGGATTGTTGGCCGCGCGCGCGGCGATGATGCGGGTGTCGGCGCCCATGCCGAGCGCGCCCGTCGCCTTGGCCGTGGCAATGTCGAAGCGAAACAGGCTGGCGCCATCCTCCCGCACACAAGCGACAGGGTGGGCGCCGGCATCGAGCACCACGACGGCCAAAGGCTGGGCGGCGTCGGCGCGGCCCTTTTCCAGTGCCGTGTCGATGATGGCGCGTGCCTGGGAGAGGCTGAGGCTCATGCGGCGATCTCCTGCGGGATGGTTCCGGCGATCAGGGCATTCCGGCGGGCGATCAGATCGCCCCCCTTGCCGGTGCCGAAGACATAATGGTCGGGGCGGACGAGTACGGCGTCGGCGTTGCGATCGGCCAGCCAGTCTGCGATCGCGCCATGGTCGCCCAGTTGCGCAAGACCGATGACGGTTACGTCGCCCCCCTCGACCGGGTTGCGGGTGAAGAGGCGCCAGCCGCCGCCGGTGACGTCGTCGAGCAACTGGTCGCCGACGCGCGGCTGGATGAAGCGCTCCCCCGCGCCGGGCGTGCCCGAAGCGACGATGCCGGTGGCGATGGCGGGAATCAGGTCGGCGGCGGTACCATGCTGCGCACCCTTGGCCGCTTCGCGCATCTTTGCGTCGCGTTCGGCGGCGGCTTGCGGATCGAGCATGCAGATATAACGGCCTGCGCCGACGGCGGCAGAGATGACGGCGCGGACATGGGGATCGCGTTCCGGCTGATAGCTATCGAGCAGGCTGTCGGGCGCGCGGCCCTTGAGCACCAGATCCAGTTTCCAGACGAGGTTGGCGGCGTCGCGCAGGCCATGGCACATGCCCTGGCCGAAAAAGGGCGGCGTCTGGTGCGCGGCATCGCCGGCCAGAAAGACGCCGCCCTGCCGCCACCGCTCGGCGATCAGTCCATGGAAGCGATAGGTCGCCGCGCGCACCACCTCGTGCGGAACCCCGGAGAGATAGGGTTCGACAAGGGCGGCAACCGCTTCCGGCTCCATCATTGCCTGGTCGTCCTCGCCGGGCAGGAGCATGAATTCCCAGCGGCGATGATTGCCGCGCCCCGGCACGATGGTCGCCGGACGTTTGGGATCGCACATCATGACCGACAGTTTCTGGAGGTCGGCATCCTGCGGCACGCCCCAGAGGTCCGGGAAGCGGACCGGGCCGTCGACTTCGGCATCGACCACCAGCCAGGGCTCCTCGAAATCGAGATCGTCGAGCTGGATGCCTAGCGCCTTGCGCACGGCGCTGCGGGCGCCGTCGCAGGCGATGACATAGCGGGCCTGTTCGGTGCGGCCGCCCGACAGGCGCAGGGTGACGGCGTCGCCATCCTGCTCCAGCCCCTCGAAGGCGACACCGAGTTGGACAGTCACATTGGAATAAGCGGCGAGCGCGTCGCGAAGATGATCCTCCAGTTCGGGCTGGTAGAAGAAATAGTCGTTGGACCAGCTGAACGGACGCGGGCGGCCTACCGTACCCATATAGCGAATGACGCCATGGTCGGCACCGACATGCAGATGCCCTTCGGTATCGCGCATGTCCGGCGCGACCCGGTCGATGACGCCGGCCGACTGGAACAGGCGCATCATTTCATGGTCCAGATGAACCGCGCGGGGCAGCGGATAGGGGTGTGCTTCCTGCTCGATCACCAGGACCGAGGCGCCGGATCTGCCAAGTAAATTGGCCGCAAAGGCCCCCACCGGCCCGCAGCCGATGATCGCAACGTCGAACATGAAAGCGTCTTTCCGGTCAGGCAATCACGGGCTGGGAGACGGGAGACTTGTGCATCCGTCCGCCCAGCATGATCATCTTGATATTATTGGCGTCCTGAAGGATGCGGACATCCTGGGTCGGGTCGCCGTCGACGAGCAGCAGATCCGCCAGATAGCCGGGCTTCACCTGCCCGACCTGCTGCCCCATCAGCTGTCCGCCCAGCATGGTGGCGGCGCTCAACGCTTCGGCCGGGGTGAAGCCATAATAGGTGACGAAATGTTCCAGGTCGCGGGCATTGCGGCCATGGGGGTTGAAGGGAAAGCCATAGTCGCCGCCCGGCAGGATGCGCACGCCGCGCGCCTTGAGCTTGGGCACCAAGGTCTTTTCCAGTTCCAGCCGCTCGGCGGCGCTGGCCTTCATCGACGACATGTCGATGTGTGGTGGCGGGCTGGCCTCCAGCGCGGCGACCGAGACGCCGGGGCCGGGCGCATAGAAAATCTCGTCCTTCTTTGCCGCCATCGCATCAATCGCGGCATCGTCGGCAAAGGAGCAATGATAGAGGATGCGCGCGCCGGCTTCGAGCGCCAGCCCGATGGCGCGTGGGGTATAAGCGTGGGTGGCGATCCACAGGCCCGCTTCCTTCGCCGCCTCGCCCGCCGCCTGCATTTCTTCATCGGTGTAGAGGATATCGGCCGACGATCCGGGCTTGAGCGCATCCTCGCCCGAAATGACCAGCTTCAGCGATTTCACGCCTTCGTCCGCGCAATAGGCGACGAAGGCACGCATCGCTTCGGGACCACGGCCGTTGAAGACGTCGCCGGTTTCGACCCCTTCCTCACCTTCCGGGCTGCGCTCCAGCGTCGAGGGGACGAGGCGCGGGCCGGGGGTTTCGCCGGCTTCGATGGCGCGGGCCAGTTCGGGTTCGATCTGGTCGCCCAGCGCACCGGCCGAATAGAGGCTGGTATAGCCATGGTCGAGCAGCACGCGGGCATTGCGCCAGGCGGCGACCTTCAGCTCGTCGGGCGGGAGGATGAACTGGTGATAGATTTTCTCGACCGAGCTGCCCCATGTCAGATGGGTGTGCGCATCGACCATGCCGGGCATCAGGGTGGCGCCCCGCCCGTCGATGACGCTGTCGGCCTCGACCGCCGCGATGGCAGCTTCGTCATGCAGGACAGCGGCGATGCGATCGCCTTCGACGATCACGGCGCCGGGCGCTGGAGCGCTGCCCCTTCCGTCGAAGATCGAAATGTTGCGGATCATCTGCCGCACGGCCTGCTCTCCCCTATGCTCTTGTCGGGATGCTTATGCGCCGTCTTTGCCCCAAAGAAAAATAATGATTTTTGGGAACGTCATAGGCTGGAACTATGGATAATCGCCTCCAGCAGCGCTTCACCGAGGCGTGAGAGGCGGCCGCCAGCTATACGACGGATGCCGACGCTGCGAGGAAAGGCGGATTCGCGGATGTTGATGGCGCGCAGCACGCCGATCGACAGTTCTGCTGATGCGACCTTCATCGGCAGGATCGTGACACGGCTGCTGCCGCGCACGATCGCCTTGGTACTGAGCAGGGAATCGCAGCGTATCGCATCCTGCGGCACGGGCACGTCGGCGGCCATGAACAGGGCGTCGATCTGGCGACGGAAGGCGCCGCTCGCCTCGGGCAGCACCCAGCGCATCGCCCCCATGTCGCGCAACGAGAGTTCCGCGGGCAGATGATCGTTGCGACGCCCCACGATCAGCGCGAAGGGATCCCGCGAAAAGGTCGTTTCCTCCAGATCGTCGGGCGGCGCCTCGATCCCGGTGGTGACGAAGGCCAGTTCGATCTCGCCCGCGCGAAGCATGGCGGCGAGGTCATGATCGGCGCGTTCGACGACGTGCAAAGTGAAGCGGCCCACCCGGTCCTCCAGCCGCCGCACCGCGTCGGGCAGCAGGCTGACGAGCGCGCCGGGCGTGCCGCCGACCCGCAACGGCCCTGTCACGCCCTTGCGTGCGAGCTGCATTTCCTCCTCCGCCTCGCGCAGGACGGAGTCGATCGTTTCGGCGCGGCGCAACAATATCTCGCCCTCTGCGGTGAGGCTGATGCCGGTGCGCGACCGTTCGAACAGGGTCGCGCCGACCGATTGTTCCAGCTGCGCGATCGCGTTGGAGACGGACGGCTGGGATATGTTGAGCAGGCGCGCGCCGCCACTGATGGAATTGGCGCGGCATACGGCCAGGAACATCCGGAGAGCGCGGGGATCGATCATCGCCCGTGCATCGCAGAGGGCGGGGCGATAGACAATAAGGTAGGCGCGTGTAGCTCAGTTCCCCTGGCCAGAGCCTTTTAGAAGCAGACGGAATCGCCTGCTGGCTCGGAAAACGCGGAAAACCAGAAGCTCAGAGCTGCCGAGCCGATGCAATCGGATCGGAATCTGCTCTGGGGCCGAAACGCGCGACCATGTCGTAAGCATCGCCCAGGAAAAGCTGGCGGACATAGGTGATCCGTTCCGCGCCGCGCCATGTGCGGCGTTCGACGCACAGGCAGGGTGATCCGGCCGGAACGCCGAGCCAGGCCGCCTCGTCCGCCGATACGCCCACTGCCGAGATACGCGTTTCCGCTTCGGTCCAGGGAACATGCTGCAACAGCCAGGTGCCGGGGGGTACGGTGTCGAGATCGGCATTGACGATTTCGGGTACGGCGGCGGCACTGACCAGACGAAATTCGATGCCCAGCGGATTGCCGTCGGCCAGATGCAGCCCATCCAGCTGCATCAGCGCGCCCGATCCGGCCAGCAGCCTTTCCTCCTCGTCTGCCGGGACGGGGCGCAGCCTGCGCATCAGCGGACGATAGGCATAATCCTGCCCCCGTTCCTGCACCTGCGCGGCGATGTCCGGCACGTCCAGCACCATGGAATGAACTTTGGGTCGGGCGACGAAAGTGCCCGCCTTCTTGCGCCGGTCGATCAGCCCGGCGGTCACGAGCGCCGACAGCGCCTTGTTCACGGTCATGCGCGAACAGCCATATTGCTGCATCAGATCCTGTTCGATCGGAAGGCGTTCACCCGGCGCCAGATCGCCGCCCAATATGCGGCCCTCGAAATCCGACCTTATCCGTTCATGAAGGGGCATTTTCACGCGATCAGTCGCTCCAGCACCCGGCCATAGTCCCGGACGACCCGGTCGCGAATGCGGTGCCGTCCTCCCCTAACCAGCTTGGTACCGTGGCGCCAGACGCAGTCGATGGCGGAGCGGCCCGCCGCGAAGACGAAGCTGTCGGTGATCGCGTCGTCCTGCCGGTGGGCAAGCGAAGGATGGTCGAGATCGAGACTGATGATATCGGCGGAAAGCCCCACCGCGATGCCGCCTGCTACGCCCAGCGCCGCCGCGCCGCCCGCCAGCGCGCCGGCATGCAGGTCAGCGCCGGTCGAGCGCCCGGCCCCACGCGCCATCATGTTGCGCCCGCGCCGGGTCAGGCGCTGGCCATATTCCAGCAGCCGCAATTCTTCCGCGCAGTCGATCAGTATGTTGGAATCGCTGCCGACGCCATAGCGACCGCCTGCCTCCAAAAAGGCCTCGACGGGAAAGAGGCCATCGCCCAGATTGGCTTCGGTGATCGGACACAGTCCAGCGACGGCCCCGCTGCGCGCCATCGCCTGCGTCTCCGCGTCGGTCATGTGGGTCGCGTGGACGAGGCACCAGCGATCGTCAACGTCGACATGGTCCAGCAGCCATTCGACCGGCCGCTGCCCGCTCCAGGCGAGACAGTCATCCACTTCCTTCAACTGTTCGGCGATATGGATATGCACCGGGCGGCCTTTCGCCAGCGCAGCCAGATCGCGCAGTTGATCGGGTGAAACGGCGCGCAGGCTGTGCGGCGCGACGCCGACCACTGCGTCCGGCAGCGTGCGCGCATGGACGTCGGCACGGTCAAGCAGCCTTGCATAACCATCCATGTCATTGATGAAGCGCGCCTGCGCCGGCTGGGGCGGCTGCGCCCCGAAACCCGCGTGGCTGTAGAGCACCGGGAGCAGGGTCATGCCGATTCCGCTGTCGGCGGCGGCGGCAACGATCGCTCCGCACATTTCCGCGATGTCGGCGAAACGCCGTCCTTCGCGATCGTGATGGAGATAGTGGAACTCGCCGACGCGGCTGAACCCGCTCTCCAGCATCTCGACATAGGCGAGCGTCGCGATGATGCGGACATCATCGGGCGTCATGCGGTCGACGAAGCGATACATGATGTCGCGCCATGTCCAGAAACTGTCGTCGGTCGGCCCGCGACGTTCCGCCAGCCCGGCCATGCCGCGCTGAAAGGCGTGGCTGTGCAGATTGGGCATGCCGGGCAGGCCGCAGCGATGGCGTTCGTCCCCCGCTGCCGGTCGCGCGCCCGGCTCAACTGCCGCGATCCGCCCGCCCGCCAGTGCGACGCGCACGTTCCGTCCCCAGCCATCGGGGAGGAGGAGATGGTCGAAGAACAATGAACCGGACGAACCGGCAACGCCTTTCGGCATGGGTTTCTCCTTGTCGTCATTTTTTGTCTATACATTATTGGGCAGGGGTGCAATCATTATGGCGAGGACAAGCGAGGCCCCTGAGTCATGCATTGCGATACGATCTGGAAATCGGCGCGCCTTGCCGCGATGGCCGGCAGCAGCCTGGGCATCGTCGAACGCGGCCTGATCGCCGCCAAGGACGGGATGATCATCCATGCCGGGCCACAGGATGATGCGCCTGCGCTGGAGGCCGATCGGGTTGTCGACTGCGGCAACCGCTGGATCACGCCGGGCCTGATCGACTGCCACACCCATCTGATTCATGGCGGCAACCGCGCACAGGAATTCGAGATGCGGCTGGACGGCGCCTCCTATGAGGAGATTGCGCGGGCCGGCGGCGGCATCCTGTCCACCATGCGCGCCACACGCGCAGCGAGCGAGGACGCACTGGTCGCCTCCGCCCTGCCCCGCCTCGACGCGCTGATTGCCGAAGGCGTGACGACGGTGGAGGTCAAGTCGGGCTATGGCCTCGACCGCGATAGCGAAATCCGCATGCTGCGCGCCGCGCGGCGGCTTGGCGCGGAGCGGCCGGTCGATATCGCCGCGACCTTCCTGGGCGCCCACGCCCTGCCGCCCGAATTTGCCGGCGATGCGGACGGTTACATCGCGACGCTGTGCGACGACCTGTTGCCCGAAATCGCCGCGCTGGGACTGGCCGATGCGGTCGATGCCTTTTGCGAGGGGATCGGCTTCACGCCCGAACAGACCGATCGCATGTTTGCCGCCGCCGCACGGCATGGCCTGCCGGTGAAGCTCCATGCCGAGCAATTGTCCAACCTGCATGGCGCGGCCCTCGCCGCCCGGCACGGCGCTCTGTCCGCCGATCATCTGGAGCATCTGGACGAAACCGGCGTTGCCGCCATGGCAGCGTCGGGGACCGTCGCGACCCTGCTGCCGGGCGCCTATTATTTCGTGCGCGAGACGAAACTGCCGCCGGTCGACGCGCTGCGCGCCGCTGGCGTGCCGATCGCACTCGCCACCGACTGCAATCCCGGCACGTCGCCGCTCACATCATTGCTGCTGACGATGAACATGGGGGCGACATTGTTCCGGCTGACCGTCGCCGAATGCCTGGCGGGCGTCACCCGCAACGCGGCGCGCGCGCTGGGCATGGCCGATCGCGGCACGCTGGAGCCCGGCAAGCGCTGCGACCTTGCCATCTGGGACGTCGAGCGTCCCGCCGAACTCGTCTATCGCATGGGGTATAAACCGCTCCATGCCCGCATCTGGAGTGGTCAATGAACAACATCCTGCTCGTCCCCGGCCATGTCGTGCTGGCGGATTGGCGCAATCTCTATCGCGGCGCGCCCGTCCGGCTGGATCCCGCCTGCGCTACGAGGATCGCGGAAAGCGCCGCCGCCGTTGCGCGCATCCTTGCCAAGGGGCAGCCGGTTTACGGGATCAACA
Source organism: Sphingobium sp. (assembly GCF_035511395.1). Lineage (GTDB taxonomy): Bacteria > Pseudomonadota > Alphaproteobacteria > Sphingomonadales > Sphingomonadaceae > Sphingobium. The sequence goes on along the minus strand of NZ_DATKFP010000281.1, from coordinate 9,873 downwards.
CCGGGTTCGGAAAACTCGCGAGCGTGCGCATCGGCGACGAGGATCTCGCGACGCTCCAGCGCAATATCGTGCTCAGCCATGCAGCGGGCACGGGCGCGCCTTCGCCGGTGCCCGTCATCCGCCTGATGATGGCGCTCAAGCTCGCCAGCCTGGCGCAGGGCGCGTCGGGTGTGCGGCCGGAGACGGTCGCTCTGCTGGAAGCGATGCTGGACAAGGGCCTGACCCCTGTGGTGCCGTGCCAGGGTTCGGTCGGCGCGAGCGGCGACCTGGCTCCGCTGGCGCACATGGCGGCGACGATGATCGGGGTCGGGGAGATGTTCCTGGGCGAGGACCGCCTGCCCGCCGCAGACGCACTTGCCCGTGTCGGCCTTCAACCGATCGAGCTTGGCCCCAAGGAAGGGCTGGCGCTGCTGAACGGCACGCAATTTTCTTGCAGCCTTGCGCTGGCGGGCCTGTTCGAGGCGGAATTGCTGTTCCGTTCCGCCCTCATTACCGGTGCGCTCTCGACCGAGGCGGCCAAGGGGTCCGATACGCCGTTCGATCCGCGCATCCACGCCCTGCGCCGTCACAGGGGCCAGATCGAGGTCGCCGATGCGTTGCGCGACCTGATGAGTGGCAGCGCCATACGCGCCAGCCATCTGGAAAATGACGCCCGCGTGCAGGATCCCTATTGCCTGCGCTGCCAGCCGCAGGTGATGGGCGCGGCGCTCGACCTGTTGCGGCAGGCCGCGACCACGCTGGAGATCGAGGCCAACGGCGTTTCCGACAATCCGCTGATCTTCGCCGACACGGACGAGGCGCTGTCGGGGGGCAATTTCCATGCCGAGCCGGTCGCATTCGCCGCCGACATGATCGCCATGGCCATATGCGAGATCGGATCGATCGCCGAACGGCGCATCGCCCTGCTGGTCGACCCGGCGCTGTCCGGCCTGCCCGCATTTCTGACGCCCCATCCCGGCCTCAATTCCGGCTTCATGATCCCGCAGGTGACTGCTGCCGCGCTGGTCAGCGAGAACAAGCAGCGCGCCTATCCCGCCAGCGTCGATTCCATCCCGACCTCGGCCAATCAGGAGGATCATGTCTCCATGGCCGCACATGGCGCGCGCCGTCTGCTGGACATGGCCGACAATGCCGCCGCCGTGCTGGGCATCGAACTGCTCGCCGCCGCGCAGGGCATCGATTTCCATGCGCCGCTGGCGTCGAGCGGTGCGCTGGAATCGGCGCGGGCCGCGCTGCGCGAGATCGTACCGATGCTGGATGACGACCGCCATTTCCATCCGGACATGGAAGCGGCCAACGGCCTGATCCGGTCCGGCGCGCTGGTCATGGCGATCGAGACGCTGTTGCCGGGGGTCGCGTGAGCGACTGGATCGACATCGTCGAGGGAGAGGCGCCGCTGATCGTCGCCTTTCCCCATGTCGGGACCGGGCTTGCCGATGTCGGCGAAGGGTTCCGTTCGCCCTGGATCGCGCGGCGCGACGCCGACTGGTGGGTGGACAGGCTCTATGGCTTCGCCGCCGACATGGGCGCGACGCTGATCGGCACGCGCATCTCGCGCAGCGTGATCGACCTCAACCGCGATCCGTCGGGCGCATCGCTCTATCCGGGGCAGGCGACCACGGAACTGTGCCCGACCACGACATTCGACGGCGAGCCGCTCTATGCAGGAGCCGCCCCGGACGAAGCCGAGGTCGCGCGTCGGCGCACGCTGTGGTTCGATCCCTATCATGCAGCGCTCCGGGCGATCGACCGGCTGCGCGAGCGCTACGATCGCGTCGTCCTGTATGACGCCCATTCGATCCGCAGCCATGTGCCGCGCCTGTTCGACGGCGAATTGCCGCAGTTCAACATCGGCACCAATGGCGGCATGACCTGTGATCCGGCGCTGAGCGCTGCCGTCGCGTCGATCTGTGCCGCGAGCGGGGAGAGCCATGTCGTCGACGGGCGCTTCCGCGGCGGATGGACGACGCGCCATTATGGCCGGCCCGAACAGGGCGTTCACGCCATCCAGATGGAACTCGCCATGCGAGGCTATATGGACGAGCCGACGACACCCGACGCGGCGAACTGGCCGCCGCCTTTCGACCCGGCCCGCGCAGCCGCGCTTACCGCCATCCTTTCCCGGATCATGAAGGCGGTACATGCCTTCGCTCTTCAGGAGGTCTGATCGCCATGACCCGTATCGACAATAGCCGCATCATCAAGCCCGCCACCGGCACGCAGCTCAGCGCGAAGTCCTGGCTCACCGAAGCCCCGATGCGGATGCTGATGAACAATCTGCACCCGGATGTTGCCGAGCGTCCCGAAGAGCTGGTCGTTTATGGCGGCATCGGCCGTGCCGCGCGCGACTGGGAAAGCTACGACCGGATCGTCGAGACGCTGAAGCGCCTTGAGGCTAACGAGACGCTGCTGGTGCAGTCGGGCAAGCCGGTCGGCGTGTTCCGCACCCATGAGGACGCGCCGCGCGTGCTGATCGCCAACAGCAATCTGGTGCCGCACTGGGCCAATTGGGAGCATTTCAACGAACTCGATAAGCGCGGCCTTGCCATGTACGGCCAGATGACCGCGGGTTCGTGGATCTATATCGGCACGCAGGGCATCGTTCAGGGTACCTACGAAACCTTCGTGGAAATGGGTCGCCAGCATCATGGCGGCGACCTGTCTGGCAAATGGCTGCTGACCGCCGGTCTTGGCGGCATGGGCGGGGCGCAGCCGCTTGCCAGCGTGATGGCGGGCGCATCCTGCCTTGCGATCGAATGCCAGCCGAGCCGGATCGAGATGCGCCTGCGCACCGGCTATCTCGACAAGGCGGCTTCGACGATCGAGGAAGCCATGGCGATCATCGAGCGGGCGAATGCGGAAAGGACACCCGTCTCGGTCGGCCTGCTGGGCAATGCCGCGGAGATATTGCCGAAGATGTTCGCGCGCGGTATCCGCCCGGACCTGTTGACCGACCAGACCAGCGCCCATGATCCGGTGAACGGCTATCTGCCCGTCGGCTGGACCGTGGCCGAATGGATCGAGCGGCGCGAGCGCGAGCCGGAGGCTATCGCCAAAGCCGCCAAGGCGTCGATGGCGCAGCATGTGCGCGCGATGCTGGACTTTCAGGCCGCGGGCGTGCCGACCACAGACTATGGCAATAATATCCGCCAGGTCGCGCTGGACGAGGGTGTGGAGAACGCCTTCGACTTCCCCGGCTTCGTCCCCGCCTATATCCGCCCCCTCTTCTGCCGGGGCATCGGCCCGTTCCGCTGGGCGGCGCTGTCGGGCGATCCGGAGGATATCTACAGCACCGACGCCAAGGTGAAGGAACTGCTGCCCGACAACGCCCATCTCCATAACTGGCTCGATATGGCGCGGGAGAAGATCCACTTTCAGGGCCTGCCCGCGCGCATCTGCTGGGTGGGCCTGGGCGACCGCCATCGGCTCGGTCTCGCCTTCAACGAGATGGTGGCGAAGGGCGAACTGAAGGCACCGGTCGTGATCGGCCGCGACCATCTCGACAGCGGATCGGTCGCCTCCCCCAATCGCGAGACGGAGGCGATGATGGACGGTTCCGACGCGGTGAGCGACTGGCCGCTGCTCAATGCCCTGCTCAACACCGCGAGCGGCGCGACATGGGTATCGCTGCACCATGGCGGCGGGGTCGGCATGGGCTATTCGCAGCATAGCGGCATGGTGATCGTCGCCGACGGCACGCCCGAAGCGGCGGCCCGGCTTGAGCGCGTGCTGTGGAACGACCCGGCGACCGGGGTCATGCGCCATGCCGATGCAGGCTATGCCATCGCCCGCGACTGTGCGGTCGAAATGGGGCTGGATCTGCCCGGTATATTGGGGTGATCGACGGCGGGACGGTGGAAGAATTCCGCCACCGTCCCCAGCCTGTCATGGTCATTTAGACTGTTTCGTCCCTTAACTCGCTCCATTCGTCTCCCGTTACGGGGGAGAAAGGATCGAAGCCCTGCCCAACCCGTTGGATGTTTCCGATAAATGTCCGAGGGGATGGAATGAGGGGTTTCCGAACGGCCTATCTGGCCGCCACGCCGTGGCTGCTGGGTACAGCCATCTGCACCAGCTTCGCGTTGATCGCACCGGCCGCGGCGCAGACCACGACGGGGTCCATCCGCGGCATCGTGTCGAGCGACGGCAAGCCGGTCGCCGGCGGCGAGGTCAGCGCGCGCAATCTGGCGACGGGGGCCACCCGACGCGCCGCGATCGGCGCAGGCGGGCGATACGCCTTGTCGGGGCTTCAACCGGGCAGCTACGAGATCGACTACAAGGCGTCCGACGGGGCCTCGACGCGGCAGCAGGTCACGATCGGCGTCGGGCAGGTCGCGACACTGAACGCGCAGGTGCAGACCGCGGCCGCTGCTGCCGAAAGCCAGCCGGCGACCTCCTCCGGCAGCAATATCGTCGTCACGGCCGCGCAACTGGTGGAGACGCGCACGTCGGAAATCGCGACCAACGTGTCGACCCGGCAGATCGAGAATCTGCCGCAGTCGAGCCGCAACTTCCTGAACTTCGCCGACCTCGCGCCGGGCGTGCGATCGAGCAACAGCGAGACGCGCAAGACCTTCTCGTCCGGCGGAGTCAGCCAGGGTCGCGATGGCGAAAGCCTCGCCGCGCCGCAGGTCAATGTCTTCATCGATGGCGTCAGCCTGAAAAGCAACGTCCAGCAGGGCGGCCTCGTCGGGCAGGACAGCAGCCGGGGCAATCCCTTCCCGCAGGCGGCGGTGCAGGAATTCCGCGTCCTCTCCTCCAATTTCAAGGCGGAGTATGAGGATGCGGGCACGTCCGTCATCACCGCCATCACCAAGTCGGGCGGCAATGATTTCCATGGCGAGGCGTTCGGCTTCTACCAGGACGCCGGATTGCGCGCGAAGGACTATTTCCAGAAAAAGAACGACCTTGCCGAACCCGCCTACAAGCGCAAGCAATATGGCGCGTCGCTGGGCGGGCCGATCATCAAGGACAAGCTGTTCTTCTTCGCCGCTTATGAAGGCAATGACGAGGATCGGGCGCAGAATGTCCTGATCGGTCAGGCGGACCCTGCCAATCTGGCGCGGTTCGGCCAGTATCAGGGCAGTTTCCTCAGCCCCTTCCGCGAGGATCTGGGCTTTGCGAAGCTGAGCTGGCAGGCGGGCGACAGCGACCGGATCGAACTGGCGGGCAGCATCCGCAAGGAGAAGGAGATTGCCGGTTTCGGCGGGCAGGTCGCCTATGACGGCGCATCGGTCAACCGCAACAAGGTCTATACCGGCAATCTGCGCTGGACCCATGATAAGGGCGATTTCCTGAACGAAGCCAGCGTCGACTGGCTCTATTATGGCTTCACCCCTTCTCCGCTCAACCCCGACATGGTCGGGCAGGATTATGAGGGGGTGATCCGGCTGGGCGGTGGATCGACCGCGCAGAAGGTGGTGCAGAAGGGGCTGACCTTCCGCGATGCCGCGACTTTCTCCAATGTCGATTTCCTCGGCGGCAGTCATGTCATCAAGGTCGGCGCCAAACTGTCCTTGCAGGACTATGAAGTCACCAACCAGCTGAATTTCAACCCCGTGTTCAACTATCGCATCAGCGCATCGCAGGGGCTGGACTATAGCTTCCCCGCCGAGGCGCGGCTGGGCACCGGCAATCCCACGGTCGAGGCGAAGAACACCCAGATCGGCCTGTTCGTGCAGGACGACTGGGAAGTGGACGATCATCTGACCGTCAACCTCGGCCTGCGCTGGGACTATGAAACCAACGCCAAGAACAACAATTACGAAACCTCGCCCGCCGCGATCGAGGCGCTGCGATCACTGGAAACGCAACTGGCGGGGCAGCCCGGCAATATTTTCCGCGCGGACGATTACATCTCCACCGGCAATAATCGAAAGCCCTATTGGAAGGCGTTCCAGCCGCGCGTCGGCCTGTCCTACGACATTAAGGGCGACCAGAGCACGGTGCTGTTCGCAGGCTATGGCCGCTATTTCGATCGCACCCTGTTCCGCAACGCGGCCGAAGAAGCGCTGCTCGACCAATATGAGGTCCGCACCTTCTTCTTCTCGCGCGATGGGCTACCGCGCAACGGCCAGCCGACGATCCAGTGGAACGACGCTTATCTGAGCCGCGACGGATTGCAGGGGCTGATCGATTCCGGGATCGCGCCCAATGGCGAACTGCGCGTCATCCGCAACGACACGCGCCCGCCCAGCACCGACCAGTTCAGCGTCGGCATAAGGCAGAAGGTCGGCGTGCTGCGGACCTCGCTCAGCTACACCCATATCAAGGCGAAGGATCAGGTCGGCTATACGCCGCTCAACCGCAGCACGACGCCCAACGCCAACGGCTTCTACGATACGATCGTGGTACCCGGATATGGCACGGTCGTGGGCCTGACGCAGGCGCGGGCGAGCAAATATGACGGCATCTTCCTGACCATCGACAAGCCCTACAGCAAGTCCAGCCCATGGTCGCTGAACCTGGCCTATACCATGGCCTTCTCCAAGGAGCGGGGCTATTCGTTCAATTTCGATTTCCCCAGGGTCGAGGAACAGCCCTATCGCCCCAATGCGGGTAATGAACGGCACCGCGTCGTCCTGTCGGGCATGGTCGACCTGCCATGGGGCATTCAGGCGTCAAGCCTGATGCAATGGGGTTCGGGCCAGCCCTATCTGGTAACGGATCAAAGCGCGGGCGAAGGCGTCAACCAGATCATCGCCAGCACCGGCAAGACCAAGGATTTCCGGCAGGTCGACCTGCGCCTGACCAAGACGGTCGCGCTGGGCGGCGGCAAGGAGATCCAGTTGATCGCCGAAGCCTTCAACATCTTCAACCGCGCCAATTTCGGTGGCTATGACGGGTTCATCCCCTATCCGGTCAACGATCCCGACGGCAATCCGAACTTCGGCACGCCCAACAGCCTGGCCGGACCGCCGCGCAGCTTCCAGTTCGGGGCGCGGTTCCGCTTTTAGAGGCTAATATTTAACTTACCGCCGTTCGTTTCGGCCTTAGTTGAGAAACGCGAGCGTAGCGCTTTCCGCTTCTCGACTACGCTCGAAGCGAACGGATTACGGTAAGGTCACATCGTTATACGCCCGCCAGCGCGTTCATCGCGACATAGTCGAGCTTGCCCGTGCCCAACACCGGCAGCGCGTCCAGTTCGCGAATGTCGCGCGGGATGGCGAGTTCGGTCACACCGTTGGCGCGGCCCCAGGCCTGAAGGTCGCCCGCCTTCGCTCCCTTGCGCGTGGTGAACAGCACCAGTTGTTCGCCCTTGCGTGCATCGGGGCGGGTAACGACGGCATGCTCTGCATCGGGCCAGAGCGCGGAGGCATAGCCCTCCACCGCCGGGAGCGACACCATCTCGCCGCCGATCTTGGCGAAGCGCTTGGCGCGGCCTCTGATGGTGACGAAGCCCTCGGCGTCGAGGGTGACGATATCGCCGCTGTCGTGCCAGCCGCCCTCCGGCGGTTGCAACACACCCGGCGCATCGGCCTTCATATAGCCCGCCATGATATTGGGACCGCGGATCGACAGTCGACCACCTTCGGTGATGCCGGGCACATCGTCCAGTATCGCCTCGATCCCCGGCAGCAGGCGGCCGACACTGCCGGCACGGAAATGCATCGGCGTGTTGACCGCGATCACCGGGCCGGCCTCGGTCGCGCCATAGCCTTCCAGGATGCGCAGCCCGAACTTGTCTGCATAGGCCTTGCGCGTTTCGTCGCGCACCCGCTCCGCGCCCGCAAAGATGTAGCGCAGCGAATAGAAGTCGTAATTGTGCGCCATGCGGGCATAGCCGGACAGGAAGGTATCGGTGCCGAACAGGATCGTCGCATTGCTGTCATAGGCGAGCGCGGGAACGATCCGGTAATGCAGCGGGCTGGGATAGAGCAGGGTCTTCACCCCGTGCAGGATCGGCAACAGCGTGCCGCCGGTCAGGCCGAAGCTGTGGAAGACCGGCAACGCGTTCAGCACCATGTCTGAGCTGTTGAAATCGATCCGCGCGGCCAGCTGGCGACAGTTGGACAGAAGATTGCGGTGGGTCAGCACGACGCCTTTGGGCAGACCTTCCGATCCGCTGGTGAAGAGGATGACCGCAGGCGCGTCGGGGCTGATGCGCAGGCGGCGATGGCTGTAGCCGGCAAAGCGGCTGGCGATCAGCGCGCGCAATTTAGCGCCGGTGCCGATCGCCGCGCCGATATCCTCCAGCCAGAGGATGGTCAGCCCTTCGGCTTCGAGCGCGGCGACGATATCGCCCAGCTTCGCCTGATCGACGAAGGCGCGGGCGGTCACGATGGTGCGGATCTGCGCGGCGGTGCAGGCGGCCTTCAGATTGGTGAGGCCGGCCGTATAGTTGAGCATCGCGGGCACCCGGCCATGCGCCTGGAGCGCGAAGAAGGTCGCCACCACGGCCGACACGTTGGGGAGCAGCACGCCGACCGCCTCCCCCTGACGGGTTGTCGCGCTGAGTGGACGGCCGAGCGCCAGGCTGCCGACCACCAGCCGGTTGTAGCTCATCGGCTCGCGCTTGACGTCTTCCACGACCGGCGACGTGCCGCCATTGATCGTGCGGGCCTCCAGCAGCGCCTCGAACAGCGTCTCCTCGGTGCGCGAGGTGGCGAAGATCATGGCGCTCATTTCGTCATAGAGGCGGCGGCCGGCGATGGCGCGGCGGGCGCGGGCGGTCATCTCGCCCTCTATGCTGAAGCGGCGGGGCGGTAGAACGGTCAGCCTGATCTTCGGGAAGCTGCGCAGTCGTACCTTGCCGCGCAGGCGGGAAAATGGCGTATATTGCGCGCCGTCGATGCGCACGGGGATGATCGGCGCGTCGGCCTTGTCCGCGACCATGCCGGGACCGTCGAATATCTTCATCAATGCGCCGGTGACGGTGATGCGGCCTTCGGGAAAGATGACCAAAGTCCGCCCTTCGCGCACCGCCTTCACCATCGCCTTGGCCGCCATCGGGTTGGTCGGGTCGACCGGAAAGGCGTCGAACAGAGGGAGGAAAGGCTTCACCCACCAGGCCTGCGCGATCCGGGTATGGACCGCGAAGGTCGGCTTGCCCGGCAGGAAGGCGGCGAGCAGCAACCCGTCGAGGAAGGAGACATGATTGACCACGACCACGGCAGGCGTGCCGGCGCGGGGCATATTTTCTTCGCCCCAAACCTCGATCCGATAGAGGAAGCGCAGCGTGCCGCGCACGATCGACTTGATGACGGTTTCGGGCAGCAGCCAGCAGGAAATAAGCGCGATGGTGAGCGTTGCGAAGCCCATCGTGCCGATCACACCGGGGACGCTTTCGCCCCGCGCCAGCATCAGGGTCACGACCAGAACGACGGCGACGCTGACGGCGGCATTCAGGATATTGTTGGCTGCGATGGTGCGCGATCGTTCCTCACGCGGGGCGTGGGTCTGGAGGATCGCGTAGAGCGGCACGATGAACATGCCGCCGGCAAAGGCGATGCCGAACAGATCAAACAGGATGCGCCAGCTGCCCCTCGTTTCGATGAAGGCGGCGATTCCGGCATCGGCGGTGACGGGCACATAGGCGCTGGTGGAGAGCCATAGATCGACCATGAAGCCGGCCAGCGCCAGCGCCGAGATCGGCACGAAGCGGGCGGAGACTTCACCGCCCAGCAGGCGGTTGACCAGCAGCGATCCCAACGCGACGCTGAGCGAGAAGACCAGAAGGAACAGGGTCGCGACCTCCTGCTTCGCTTGCAGCACGCCGCTTACCAGCGGCGCGAACTGGGCGAGAAGGACGGCGCCCACCGCGAAGAACCAACTGATCCCCAGGATCGACAACCAGACGCCGCGACCATGGCGGGCGGCCTTCAATATCTGCCATGTGCTGCGAAAGATATTGGGGTCGATGCGCAGCCCCTG